>DATAEX010000207.1:0-3515 GCA_036257765.1 Bacteroidales bacterium | reverse complement strand
ATGACACAGAATAATGAATAAACAGGGATAGATCAGTTGTTATTCACATAATCAGAGACCAATTTATCATAGGCCTGCATGATCTTAAGCGTCAGTTTGTTTTCAACACTGAATTGAATATCATCAATGTAGTTGATGGGAAGAATTTTTGGAGAAGTCCCCGAGAAAAATGCTGAGTCAAAATTATTTAATGTCGTACTTGATATATCCTGTTCAATTAAATTGATATCAAGTTGTTTGCATAATTGAAAAACTTTAGTTCTGGTTATGCCTATTAATACCTTTTCGGAGGGGGCGGTAATAAGTGAATCTCCATGAATAAAAAAAACATTGGTCCGGCTGCCTTCTGTTATTTTATCGTCTTTGTCGATCAGAATAGCATCATATATTTTCTTTGATTTTATAAATTCATTGATGTTTTTAATCAATTCCGGGTGCATCTTTTTGATGTTAGGATCCATACGTTCCGTTCTATAAAGTGCCGAAGCAGCTCCCTTTTGATATAATTCAGACCCGGGGTAAAAATGGGGGGTGAAAAAGGTATAAATCACAGGTAGTTTTTCTCCGGTGAAATGCACAAGGATCCTGACATTCCCGTTTGCCGTATTATTACGTCTGATCAGGTTTCGAAGCAGGTAGTGAATAACGGGGACAGAAACATTAAAGTTATTTCCTGCCAGGTTAACCGAATCCTGCAACCTTTGTAAATGATCCTCAAGGAATAAGGCTGTACCGTCAATGATTCGCAGAACTTCGTAGAAAACAGTACCGGAATTGAAAACCGATTGATCAAAGTCTGAAGTCTCTTTGAACTGAATGTCCTCTGAATAGTAAAGACCTGTATAGTCCATTCGGAATCAGGTTAAATTTTATTGAGCGAGGAAGACGTAAGTAATAGATCCTAATTGTTTGGATGAAGCACTCCTGTCGGGATTGAATCTCGCAGAAACTGCTGAATGATAGGCTTCTTCACGCAAACATGGATCCGCTGTTGATTTATTCTCCTGGATCATTGCTGAAATAACTTTACCGGACTGATCTATAATTATATCTAGATATACGGTTCCTCCACCCTGACATTTATAAGTGGGTATATAAAGGTAATTGTGCCACCTTCCTTCAAGAAAATAGGAGACTGTGGTATTTTCTTTTCGGATCACATTGGGTACACTATTATCTTGTTTTTTAGCCTCATCCGTTGTTTTTTGTTCAATAGCATTTTCATCGGCTTCCTTTTCCTTTACCTGTTGCTCCATTTCTTTGCCCGGAGCCTCCAGACTAGATATTCCAAGTTCTTCCATTACCTGTTTTTCATAATCACTGGTACTGATTTCCTTGTCCAGCTTACTTGCTGCATTGGAAGCTATGCTATGTAATTCTCTTTGATCCAGACCCAGGTATTCGTCCCCGGCTTCTTCGTTCATTTCTTCAGGCCTCTTTTCTTCCTCAGGAGGCAGAGTTTCTTCATTAAATTCAATCAGGATTTGTTCCTTTTGCATTTCCTCCATATTACCCAGCTTAAAACCGAGAAAAGCAATTACAACAAGCAGATGAAGGCTTATTGCCCCCAGAATACTATTAACATTATCCGTAAAAAAACTACGCATAACCCCGAATTATTTATAAAACAAAAGTAATAAAAGGTTTCCTATGTGTTAGGTCTGTAATCAGGCAATTATGTAAATTTAACAGCTTATCAGATATCATATGATACGTTTCCGGTTGGTTGCAGTTGCGTTATTGTGGATTTTTCCATACTGTTTATCAGGCCAGTTCTATCTTACCGGCGAAAATCCTTTTTCTGTAAAATGGAACAGTATTAAAACCAGGAATTTTGAAGTTATTTTTCCTGCAAGTCTTGCTGCTGATGCTGTAAAACTCGCAGGAAGACTTGAATTTGCAGTAGATTCGATGGCCGATCTGAGACATCCAATAAGAAAAAGATTTCCCGTGTTAATGCAAAATGCCTCCATATATTCAAATGGGATGGTTACTCTGGCGCCAAGGAGAATGGAATTGCAGATAATGCCTCCTCAGGATTCTTATGCACAGGATTGGATTTCTCAGCTTTCATTACATGAATTCAGGCATGTTGCCCAACTGAATAAGCTCGATCAGGGACTTTCGCGGGTTTTGAGCTGGTTTAGCGGTGAAATTGCAAGAGGATTGGTGTCCGCTCAAATTCCTTCATGGTTTTATGAAGGAGATGCGGTTTATAATGAAACGAGGCTGTCTCAATCAGGAAGAGGCAGGAGTGCAGCTTTTGAAATGCCCTTGCGTACATTGCTGGTTCAAAAAGATGCAGTCTATTCCTATGATAAGGCTATTTTTGGCTCCTATCGCGATTTTGTCCCCGATGCTTATGTCTATGGCTATAAAATGACGGGTTTTATGAGATCGCACTATGATAATAAAATATGGGCAGAGGCCCTCAGTCACGTTGCCCGTCACCCATACCAGATCTGGCCTTTCTCATTTTACCTGAAAAAGAATTACGGATTTTATAAGAAGGGACTATATCTCAAGACAGTAGATTCTCTTAAACGTCAGTATAACAGAGAAAAAGAAGTGATTAAATATAGTAAAACTACAAAAATTAGACATCGTAAGCTGGTTTATACTGATTATCTTCATCCGTTGCAATGGAAAGACCAAATAATTGCTTTCCGCACCGGTATGGACGATCCCGGAAGCTTTGTTGCGATCGACAGTAACGGCAGTGAAAGACGACTTTTCTTAACAGGAATCACATTTCCGGGAGATGCCGATATTTACGGATCTAAGTTGATCTGGGATGAAATTGTATCCGATCCGAGATGGGTAAAAAGGAGTTATTCTGTAATAAAGGAATTCGATATCTTATCAGGCAGAATACGAACGATTACTCATAAGACGCGTTATTTCAGTCCTGATATTTCACCCGATGGATCAAGGATTGCTGTTATTGAAAATGACATTGAAAACCGGAATTACCTGGTAATTCTGGATACTAATGGAATCATCCTTTTAAAGATCCCGGCTGAAAAAAAGTCGCTTCTCACCCCGGAATGGTCAGGTATGCAGGAGATTACCCTGATAACTGTTTCTGATACCGGTAAACAGCTTGAATCTGTGAATATAACAACAGGAGAATGGACGGTTCATATTCCACATACTATAAACAATATTTCTGATCCGTTACAATTCAATCATTTCATTCTTTTCCGTGCTGAAAGCGCAAACATAGAAAACATTTTTGCATTTGACAGGAGATCGGGCAAAATCTATAAAATTACCAATTCGGCGTTCGGTGCGAGGTTTCCTGTTCTAACATCTGACAAAGAGAAATTAATCTATTCGGATTATGCTTCAAAAGGTTTCGATATTGCTCTGACTGAAATGGATACCAGTGACTGGTATGCTTTCCCGCTGACAGACAATCAAGTCAAAGCAGTCGTTCACGATTATAAGACAGAAGTCACCAGGGCCAGATCCTTTTCTGAAATTTCCCATCTGTTCCGCTTCCATTCCTGGCT
>DATAEX010000203.1:0-4076 GCA_036257765.1 Bacteroidales bacterium | reverse complement strand
GCACGTCTTTGGCAATAAAGGCGAGATGGAATACTGATAAAATTTTATTGGCAGTATCATCAGCCAGATGGCTCCTTTGTGCAAATAATCAAGTGCTTTCATCAGGGATCAGTCATCACCTGAGTATTCAACAAAATTTCTGGGAGTCTCATACAGTATTACCCTCATACTGTATTCGGAACTGATTTGTTTTCTTAAAATATTCCAGATTGAAACAGCTATGTTTTCAGCTGACGGAATCATCGTTGCAAATTCGGGAACATCGAGATTGAGATTCTTATGATCGTATCGTTTAACAATATGTTCTTCAATCAAATCCTTTAATACTTTCATATCAAAAACATAGCCTGTATCAGGACTGATTTCCCCCGTTAGTTTCACGATCAGATCGTAATTGTGTCCGTGAAAATGAGGCATACTGCATAAACCAAAAACCTCCGTATTCTTTTTATCATCCCATAAAGGATTAAAGATCCGGTGTGCGGCATTAAAATGTGATTCGCGGCAGACGGTAACTTTCATTGTCGATCAGTTTTCGACAAAGTTATCACTTTGTGCCCGTTTTCTTTCAAATAATTCCGAAGCATAGGTGATCTGCTCCGGGCGTCCCATCAGATAAACCAGATCACCTTTTTCAATGAGTGTTTCGGGATCAGGATTGTCCATAAGGTCCTTTTTCCTTAAAAGGGCAGCAATAGTCACACCGTATTTATTGCGGAGTTCCATTTCAACAAGACTTTTTCCAATAACGGGTGACCGGTCATCCACTCTGACAGCAGTAATTTCAATATTAGCCAGTTCTTTTAAAACCGATAAATCGGATTTTACCACTTTATCCAGGAATATTCCATAATTGTCATTCCGGATCCTGTTTATCAGTGAATTAATTTCCCTTCGGGGAATCAACATTTTGGCCAGAAGACGATCAAAAAGTTCGATCGAGGTTTCAAACTCCTCGGGGATAACCTTACTGGCGCCGACGCTGTATAGATCTTCTATATCCTCTACCTTCTTTGTGCGGACAATAATAAAGGTATGCGGATTCATATTCCTTACTTTCTCAATCACAGCCATAGCGGTGATCACATTTCCGATAGAAATTACCACTGTATCCGATTTGTCAACATGTGCTTTTTTAAGAATCGGTTCGTTGATTGCATCTCCGTATAATACACGTTCACCTTTAAGTTGACGCCGCCTCACTTCTTCAGGATCAAAAATAATGGCAATGTATGGAAGGTCCATCGAACGCGTCATTCTGGCCAGGTTTAACGCCCTGGAATCTTTGCCGATAATCACTATATGACCTCTTAAATCCGGTATATCAATCTGAGGCAATGGGAAAATACCATCCACGACTTTCTTTGGAAGAGGAAGTTTAAGAAGCAGGTTTGAAAGCGGTCTGGATATCCTCATCAGTAAAGGGGTTAATGCCATCGAAATTACAGCTACAGCAAGAAACAGCTGATAATGAAAAGGTGAAAGAAGTTCAAAATCGCGCCCCATCGATGCCAGCACAAAAGAGAACTCACCCACCTGGCTTAAAGCAAATCCTACCATGATGGTTCCCCTGAAAGTATGGCCCAGCAAAAAGGCAGTTCCTGAAGCCATAACAGCTTTAAAAAATATGACAATAACTACAGTGAAAAATACAAGAAACGGCTGATCAATTACAAAGCTTATATCCAGTAAAATTCCAATTGAAATAAAGAAGAAACTTACAAACAGATCCTTTAAAGGAGCCAGATTGCCGAAGGCATTATGACTGTACTGCGTATCACTTATCATTAATCCGGCCAGGAATGCGCCGAATGCAAGCGACATGCCAAGTTTGGCAGTAAGAAAGGCAACCCCAAGACAAATAAAAAGTATGCTCATCAGGAAGAGTTCCTGATTTTTCGTTCTTGCAATAGCATGCAACAATCGTGGCATCAGCCAGCGATTGCCGAAATAAATAAATCCAATTATCAGAATAGCTTTAATTCCAAGTAAAAGAAGCGAACTGTTTACATCGCCGTTTTCGCCACCAAGAATCGGAGTAAAAAGTAACAAAGGAACAAGAAGCAGGTCCTGGAAAATAAGGATGCCCAGTACAGTCCTTCCATAGTTGGAAGTTACTTCTGAACGCTCCTGAAGGATTTTAAGCACAACTGCGGTACTGCTCAGAGCCGTGATAAAACCGATAAAAAGGGCTCCTTTCCAGTCGACATTGTAACCCCTGGCAATGAACATGGTTACAGCAACTGTAAATACCAACTGGAGAAAACCACCGAGAAAAACGATTTTTCTGATCTTGAGCAAATGATTCAGGGAAAACTCAATGCCAATGCTGAACAACAACATTACCACTCCTATTTCAGCTATCAGCTCTATTTCATGGCTGTCACCGACGATTCCAAGCATAGAGGGTCCAACAATAATACCCGTCAGGAGATATCCGAGAATCGTTGGTATTTTTATTTTGCTGAAAAGGAAGTTTACAAGCGTTGAAAACGCAAAAATGGCTACAATACCGCTTAACAGGTCCAGATTCATTATAACCAATTATAATATAATATAAAGATACGCAGCTATGAATTTACAAGCAAATCAAAATCTTCTGCAGTATTAATATTAATAAACATTCCCCTCCGGTAATGTTTACTTTTCATCTGAGTTCATCAGTGAAGAGCTATTTCATGAAGCACCGATACGACCTTTAACTGCTCCATATCATGCCGGAATTGGCGACTTGATTTTTTCAACCAGCCTGATTTCTGAAATTTCCATTTTTTTATCCACCGCTTTGCACATATCATAAATTGTAAGTAATGCAACACTTACAGCTGTTAATGTTTCCATTTCAACACCGGTTTTACCCGTACAGCTTGCTTCAGCTGAAACATGAATACCATTTGTAACAAGCGTTGCCGAGACCTGCACATTATCAAGAGGAATATTATGACAAAGCGGTATGAGCGCAGAGGTTTGCTTTGCTGCCAGAACACCTGCAACTTCAGCCACAGTAAGAACATCACCTTTCTTAATGCCATTTTCCTTTATCAGAATAAGCGTCTCATCACTCAGCTTTATTATGCCGGTGGCTTTTGCCATTCTTTTAACTAAATCCTTTTGTCCGACATCAACCCTTCTGGCCCGGCCTTCATGATCAACATGCGATAATTTTTTCATAATCAGCCTCCGATATTGTAAAATTTGTTTTTCACACTATAACACCCTTTGTGCGGCTTTGCATTATAACAATCAGAAAATTATCAGTTTAACGCTTGCCATGAATAAGATAGCAGCCAGTATGTATTTTAGCTTTCCCTGTTTAAGTTTTTTGCTGCCGATATAGGAACCTGCTAAAGCCCCGCTGATTCCGATGCCAATCCATAAAATAATTTGCGGGTTAAACCTGAAACCATCAATTAATGTTGCCATAAGCCCCGAAGCGGAATTCAACAAAATGAACAGGGAAGATACTGCAGCTGATTCCTTAACGGTTGACCAGTGAAACAAAATCAGCAAAGGGCTTAAGATGATTCCTCCCCCAATGCCTGTCATGCCCGAAAAAAAGCCCAATAAAGCTCCGGTAATAACAGCAGCGGCAATTGGAGGTAGCGTTGGCTTATCTGTCAGGGCCGAGGGGGAAAACAGAATCCGTGCTACTGCAATAAGAAGAAAAATTCCAAGAATGATCTCGTACAGATTTCCATTTACGGGCAGCAGCGCACCTATAAATGCCATTGGCACAGAAGTAATTAAAAATGGCCAGGCCAGCCTCCACCTGAAATAGCCTGCCCTGTAAAAAGCAAAAAAAGCTATACCTGCAACAAAAATATTTAATGAAAGAGCAGAGGGCTTCATTATTACATGAGCCATGTCAAATAAAGCCATAAGAGCCAGGTAACCGCTGGCACCACCATGGCCGACTGATGAATAAAGGAAAGCTATGATAAATAGTAAAGCGAGAAAAAGATACTCCATATATCTCCTTTCCAAATTCAGGAATTATTCCATCGGGAGGCACAGAAGTTTCCATATGTACCCAATGGTTTCATTTCATTTGATCCCACTTAGAAGTGGAAACCCGG
>DATAEX010000167.1:0-4143 GCA_036257765.1 Bacteroidales bacterium | reverse complement strand
ACCGTTGCTGAGATATATAGTCAGGTTATTGTATAATGCCTGGGAGGGCATATTAAATGATGCCGAATTATAATACTCAGTTGTTCCACCGCCAGGCTGTACAAAAGAATTGACAGTTGCTGCCGGAAAATTTGCGGAACTGATTCTCATAATACCTTGTCCCCTGAGAGCAACCAATATTTGTGTGAACAGGAAATTACCGTTATCCAGGAAGCCTCCTGCCTGTATCGTGATATCCAGATTCGTTGTAGTTATATTTGCTGAAAGACTAACGGTTCGTGAAGGCAGAATTACTACAATATCTCCCGCAGACGGAACTTGCGATCCGACCAAAACGGTTCCACCGGCGTCTGTCGTCCATGTAGTTGCCGTATTCCAGTCACCTGATGTATAGGAATAAAGCGTAGTTTGTCCGAAGACAGAATCAACCGCTAAAAAACATAAATTTAGGAATAGGAGAATACTGAAAATTCTGATCATTTAATGTCTTTTAGTTGACGTTAAATCGCTGAGAATTTAACAACTAAACCTATCTAACGATATAATTTGGTATAGGTTACAATTTTATGACCAGCCGAATATTTTTCAGGTTTAATAAGGATTTAATATGTATGGAAGATACAACTTAAGGGCAATATTGCACAATTTAATTGTACGGTACATAACCGCTTTCCGCCACTACTTTCTGTCCGGCAGGCGTCTGAAGCAAGTTAAATAATTTATACGCAATAGAATTTTTATCCTGATCAGCACGGATTATTGCGTACACTTCTGCTGTATAACCATACTTCCGCGAGGCTATATAGAAATTATCAGGAGCATAATTGTCCACTTCAAGAAGTTTTACTTTTTCACTGCGTATCATATATCGGGTGTAGTAATTTACCGAATATCCCAATCCATCTTCATCCACTTCAATCATATTAATCAAACCCATCATTCCATAGATCATCATATCGGGTAGGTCGGACATCACCTCATCTTTCATCATTAACGATTCCATAAGCTCCTGGCTGCCCGAATTCGGTTCCCTTGAGTATGCATTTAATTTCACGTCTTCTCCTCCGACTTCAGCCCAGTTTAAAATCTTGCCCGTATATATGTCCTTTATCTGTTCAGTAGTGAGTCCGTTGACCGGATTTTTATAATTGACCAGGAAGACTAAAGCATCGAGAGCTATAGGAGCCTCAATAAGGTTTACATCAAGGCTATCCGCCAAATGCAGTTCAGCATCAGATGCAGTACTTGCAACCAATATAAGATCAACATAGCCATTTATCAGGTTGACAAAAGCCTGGTGCGTGCCGGTATGGTTCGTTGCACGCGTGCTTAGAAAGCGGGCAATTGTATGATCCTCACCAGCGGATGGTAATATATGATAAGGATATTCAATTTCCCATGGAAGGTATATCCATGAATAGGATATTCCAAATAGATTACAGGCTATAACAGTTTGTAAAGATTCTGTTGAAGTAGAACCGTCAATTATTGGATAATTATCCATAGTTAGCCCCGGAATTGAAAATTCTTCCTGTTCTGGTCCGGTCTTTTCATTAGTACACGTCGTAATAGAAAAAGCAAAAGAAATAGCGATGATTAATTGAATAAGTGTTTTCATCAGTCAGGGTTTTCATATGGATGAGAATATTCGCCAACAGGTTGCGTAGAAGTACATTAGAATTTTAAGCTGATCCTGAAATTCAGTAATCTTCCTGTCAGATAGTTAGGAACTGCGAATATATTGGGTATACCTTCCTGGTTAGACACAGTTTTAACCCATTGATAGGAAGCCTGATTTTTGAAACCAAACAAATTAAATATTTCTGCGCTGAAGGATAAATCATCAATTACATTATTTATGAAACGCCTGTTTCCCTTACCGTCAATCATAAGAGATTTTGACATTCCGATATCTATCCTTCTGTATGACAGCAGATGAAAGTAATTCTCAGGATTATCATAATTTGTGGAATTGTAGGGTAACCTGCTTCCGAAGTAAATATTTAAATGTACCCTGTAAGATGGATTGTTTGGAAAATAATCCTGGAAAAATAACCCAAAATTAACCAGCTGGTTTGTTGCTCGGGGATAATAGCCGAACTGGTCTGACTTCCTGTCTTCATAAGTTTGCAGAAATGAAAGAGTAGCCCACGATTCTGCGTCTCTCACAAACTCACCATTGACCTTGAATTCAATGCCTGTTGCAAATCCATTAGCTGTGTATTGAGGCAGATACTGTATTTCTACATCATCGATAATATAGGGTATCAGATTTTTCAGATGTTTGTAATAAGCTTCGGCAGTAAAACGAAATAGCCGATCCCACAGACTGAAGTCCCATGTAGTGCCGGCGAGAAAATGAACTGAAACCTGCGACTTAATATTATTGTGGATTATTCCGTAGGGATCACGCATTTCTTTATAAAATGGCGGTTGATGATACCATCCGGCTGCCGCATGAAATGAAATTTTATTCTTCCAATCCGGTAAATAATAAATGCTCAAGCGTGGACTTACAACAAATTGTTGATTGCTTGTAAGATAATTCATTCGGAAACCAACGTTTAACAGAATTTCATCTTCTCCTCCAGGGATGGTCATTATATTATTTACAAATGCCGTATAACGGAAAGCGTTGATTTTGTTTTTTGAAATTATAACGTTTTTCAGTCTTAGTATTTCATCGGAGTAGGGGATGGAATAGCCTGCAGAATCGATTAATTCCCATTCTCTTATTCTGTCAGTAAATTTTTCTTTTTGTGTACCCAATCCAAAACTTAAATTATAATTGGGACCTCTCAGCAAACCGCTAAAATTTATATTGTAAATAGTAGCATCCAGATAATTTCTCGCATGGATGAGATTACCTCCTACACCAATATTGAGGATACTGTCTCCGGCGGTTTCTGATCCGGGAGTATTGTCAAGCAAGTCAATTCTATACTGCCCGAGGATATCATAAGTTATTTTCTCATAAGTATTGTATCCGGAGCCTGTCAAACGAAGCGATAAATTTTCATTATGCCGGTAATCGAAAGCAAGAGCCCCCAGCAAGGTGGCAAATCTGTCTTTTTCCTGTCCCTCATAAAAGACTGTAAAATTTAAAGGTTGCTGAAATGTGCCAAAAGCAGTTTCTCTTGACTGAGGTATAACATTATAGGTGTTCATGGAAATATTACCCAGAAAACTGACTTCAAGCTTACTTAATAACGAATAGGTAAGGAAAGTCTGCACATCAAGAAAATTGGGTTTATAATCTCCCTCGGTCTGAAGGCTTTTCAGAAGGTATTGATTGGTTTTATATCTGACACCGGTTAAATAGGTAAATTTCTTATTTATTGCAGAACCCTCGATATGAGCAGCCGCGCCCAGAAAACTCGCCGAAGCACTGCCCCTGAATTCCGAGGGTCGTTTATAGCGAATATCAAGTACCGATGACATTTTATCACCGTAACGGGCATCGAAACCTCCTGCTGCAAATTGAATTGATGATACCAATGCAGGATTTATAAAGCTAAGCCCTTCCTGTTGACCGGCTTTTACCAGCATTGGCCTGAAAATCTCAATGCCATTTACATAAATAAGATTCTCATCGAAATTTCCTCCTCTCACAGAATACTGTGAACTCATTTCATTCCTGCTGGACGCCCCCATAGTGGTAAGCAGCGATTCTACATTGCCCGAAGGGAGCGGTATGTGATCAAGCGAACGAATATTAATCTGCTGAAGTGCTTCTGCTCTGTCATACCAACTTTCAACAACTACTTCATCCAATTCTTCAGGTAAAGGATCAAGGATTACATTGACTTCTGCGGTTTCACCGGCTGCAAGCCGGATAGCGACCGTGTCTTTATGAAAACCTATAAAGGAGAATTCAATCTGCAATTGCCGTCCAGCTTCTACAGTCAGCACATAATTACCATCTGAACCTGCATTCACACCTTTTCCTGAGATGATTTCAACAACCGTCGCCCCGGGCAATGGTTCACCGGCGTCATCGAGTATCCTTCCTTTAATTATGGCCGTTTGCTGGGAATGAGAAATTGAGGTGAAGAGAAGTGTTACCAGTATTACTGACAGAATTTTCCTCATCCGATCCTCTAGTTTATGATATTGTGTTTTTACTTGTCACTCGTCACTCGT
>DATAEX010000164.1:0-10350 GCA_036257765.1 Bacteroidales bacterium | reverse complement strand
CCCGTTGCTTCATCACCTTGTTCGCTCACCCAGCAATGAAAATTACTTTGTTTATTGCACCAGCGGTTTTACAGCTGTGACCAACGAGTATGTTACCGAATGCCTCGGGAACCTTCAGAATCTGATCCTGTGCGGAGGCGATCTTGACCAGGAAGATGGAAAAAATATTTCAGACTACAACAATGCCCAGGATGACATAACCGGCTATCTTAACGGGATAGCTTCGCAGGACGGGGATCTTCAGCGCTATCATCTTAGCAGGAGACTTGCCAGGCTTTTCCTGAATCACCTGAAAACAAAAGATACTGCCAAAGTGGCCGAATATGCCGGAAAGCTGATCAACCAGCTTAAAGAAATCGAACCCGGGAGGACCGAACCGCCGATTTTCCACCTGATTAAAGGATGGCTGAGGGAATATGAAGCAGAGCTTGTATGGGCGTATTTTGGAATTGATATGGATAAGGTTTCACACCTGAGGCTTCCATTCTATTCAGCCAATATATTCCCTGAATATCCGAATGAAGAAGATATACAGCCCATTGTAGACCTCCTTGAAAAGATCAGGCCAACTATCATAACGCTTGCTCTCGATCCCGAAGGAAGCGGACCTGATACTCATTACAAAACACTGATTGCTCTGGCTGATGCCATTGATAAATACGCTGCAGGGCATCAGAAGCTCGACCTGCATATATGGGGTTACCGGAATATATGGTCACGTTACCAGATCTATGAAGTCAATAAGATTGTTCCGGTATCACTGAATTCATTCGCCGTATTGCACAATATGTTCAATAGTTGTTTCCTTAGCCAGAAATCGGCCTCATTTCCAAGCTTTGAACTTGACGGTACTTTCAGTGAGCTTGCTCAAAAAATCTGGGTCGGCCAATTTAATAACCTTGTTGATCTTATGGGCCATGAGTATTTCTATGAGAGTACAAGTCCCATGATGCGGCGCAGTTACGGGGCTATTTATCTGAAAGATATGACTTATAAGGAATTCACCGACTACCTTGTTCCTGTAAGAAGCCTGTTAAAGGCCAAGGGCATGCTGGAGAGTCAGTAAGAGGTTAAGGGGTTAAGGGGTTAAGGTGTTAAAGGGAGAGGACGGTTTTTGACTGCCCGACTGCATGACTACCTGACTGCCCGACTGCATGACTGCTCGACTTCTATGTTATCAATAAATATATTACTGACACTGGCACTACGAACAGCATGGAATCAAAACGATCGAGTATTCCGCCGTGCCCGGGTATTATCGTTCCCGAATCTTTTACTTTTGCATTTCTTTTTATAAGCGATTCTGCAAGATCGCCGTATACGCCAAAAACAGATACTACAACTGCAAGAATTATCCAGTCGGTCTGATTCAGGATTCCCATTAACCTTGTCATGAAAAATGCTGAAATTAATGTAAACACTGTACCTCCGGCAAATCCTTCCCAGGATTTTTTCGGGGAGATTCTTGGAAATAGTCTGTGTTTGCCAAAGAGCATACCGGAAACATAGGCACCCGTATCATTGATCCAAATAAGAATCAGTAAGCCCAGAAAGATACGGTGAGTATAATAATGGGCATTAACTGCAGGAAAGACAAGTATGTTGGTCATTGCCAACGGCAGGGCTATATAAAAGAATCCCGCGAAAAGCGAAAAGATCTTGCCGACCGGATCCTTTTGGATATATAATCCGGCTATCAGGAATGAAACAGGGACAATAGCTATCACTACAGCATATCTGCTATCTAAAACACCCGATGCACAAAGAAAACTCAGGATAAACGTAACCGCTCCCGATGCAAGACCAGTTACAGATACTTCATCAAAAGCATTATAGCCGGATATGTTGAAAAATTCGGTGATGGCCAGCAGGCAAATCGCCAGAAAAAGCGCCCCAAAGGCATACTCACCCAGAAAAAGCGAACCAATGATTATTACCAGGTAAACGATACCTGAAATGGTCCTCTGAACAAGATTATTCAATATTAATCGTTTTGAGTATCCTCGCCATCGTCCGGAACCGTTGCGGGCTGGTCCTTTGGAACGGGCATTTCATGTGGTGTTGCCTTTCGTTTTCCAAAGATCTTCTCCAGATCTTCAGTGAAAATGACTTCCTTTTCAAGAAGCTGTTCCGCAAGCTGCACAAGCCCGGTCTTTTGCTCATTCAATATATCCACGGCCCGTTGATACTGTTGGTCAATGATCTTCTTAACTTCCGAATCGATAATTTCGGCGGTTTTATCGCTGTAAGGCCGCTGAAAGAAATAGTCGCTTTGACCTGAAGAATCATAGTAGCTTAAATTGCCGATCTTGTCACTCAGGCCAAAATAAGTTACCATAGCATATGCCTGCTTTGTAACCCTTTCGAGATCGTTAAGGGCACCTGTCGAGACTTTTCCGAAAGTAATTTGCTCAGCAGCCCTGCCGCCCAATGTTGCCGTCATTTCTTCCAGCAACTGGTCACGCGTGGTGATTTGCCGTTCTTCGGGCAAATACCAGGCTGCCCCGAGTGATTTACCCCGTGGTATGATTGTTACCTTTACAAGAGGGCTTGCATGCTCAAGCATCCAGCTTACTGTGGCATGTCCGGCTTCGTGATATGCAATTGTTTTCTTTTCTTCAATTGTAATGATCTTATTTTTCTTTTCAAGTCCTCCGACTATTCTGTCGACCGCATCAAGGAAATCCTGCCGCTGAACAGTTTTTTTGTTTTTTCGTGCTGCAATCAGGGCCGCCTCATTGCAAACGTTGGCAATATCAGCACCTGAGAAGCCGGGTGTCTGCCTTGCCAGAAATTCAACATCAAGATCTTTATCATACTTGATCGGGCGAAGGTGAACCTTGAATATCTCCTTGCGTTCATTGAGATCGGGCAGTTCAACGTATATCTGCCGGTCAAAACGGCCGGCGCGGAGGAGCGCTTTATCCAGTATATCGGCTCGGTTAGTAGCAGCAAGAATAATTACTCCTGCATTTGAAGCAAAACCATCCATTTCAGTCAGCAACTGGTTCAGGGTATTCTCGCGTTCATCGTTTGCTCCAAGATTAGGATTACGACCACGCGCTCTGCCAATGGCGTCGATTTCATCAATAAATACGATACATGGTGCTTTTTCCTTGGCCTGTTTAAACAGGTCGCGGACTCTTGAAGCACCTACACCTACAAACATTTCAACAAAATCGGAACCCGACAGAGAGAAGAAAGGCACATGTGCTTCGCCGGCAACAGCCTTGGCAAGCAAGGTTTTACCGGTACCCGGAGGGCCAACAAGTAAAGCGCCTTTGGGAATTTTTCCACCCAGATCGGTATATTTTTTTGGCTTTTTAAGAAAGTCTACTATTTCCTTAACTTCCATCTTGGCCTCTTCCAGCCCGGCAACATCTTTAAAATCGATCCGGATATTCTCATCCTTATCAAAAATCCTGGCCTTCGATTTTCCCACATTGAAAATATTGGTTCCCCCGCCGCCGCCACCTCCTCCGCTCATTCTGCGGAAAATAACAAGGTATACCACAACAAGCAGAATAAGTGGAAGCAATACATACAGTGTATCACCAAATGTCCGTTTCCTTTCATATTCAGGGTAAATTTTTTCAGGCAATCCTGCCTGGGCTTCTTCCAGCTCTTCGGCAAAACGATCGACCGAACCAATGGTAAGGGTATAGTGTGGGCCCGCCTTTGAAAATGCATTCAACCCTTTACCAAAGTTTTTCTGATGTTTGGGCTGATCAAGTTTTTCCTCTTTGATATAGATCTGAGCATACTGTTCGTTGATCACCACAATTTTTTCAATTTCACTCTTCAGCAATAATTCATTCTGAAAGAATTTCCAATTGATTTGTACCGGTCCCTGTCCTGAATCAAAAAGATAAATAAGGATAATGGAAACCCCAATTAATGCATAAATCCACATAGCATTGAACCTGGGTTTCTTATTCCCTAACATATTACCGGATGGTTTGGATCCGCTATTATTGTTATTGTTATTGCTTTTTTCTTCTTCTTTTTGCTTTATTTCTTTCTTGTCTTCCATGCTGTAAAATCTCGTTTGTTAATCCCTGATCATGGTAACTTCAGCATCACCCCATAAATCTTCAAGCCTGTAATAATCCCGGGCTTCCTTTAAAAATATATGAACAACCGCATTACCATAATCCAGAAGGATCCATCGTGCATTCTCAGTACCTTCCCTATGATTTACCCTGAGCTTTAAACCAATTTCGACTTTTTCCTCAACTGCATCAGCCAGAGCTCTTACCTGGGTTATTGAATCGCCATGGCAGATAATGAAATTATCACATGCTGCATAATCCAGCCCTGTTAAATCTATATTAAGAACTTCCTTTCCCTTCTTTTCCTGCAAACTTTCTATTATGAGCTCTATTAATTTATTTGTCAAATCTTCTTATTCCTTTTTATATTACAAAAATAGTGAATTTAATCGTTAGAGCCGGATATGAAACCTTCAGTATTTTGGTAGTCTGTCAATTTATTGACTTAATATGCCGTAATTTTATCATCAATTTCAGTACCAAAAAAAATTGAAACCAGTTATGGGAACCAATTTTCTAAAATCAAGACCGCTGAAACTGGGAGAACCCCTTATAAAACTTGAGTCTGTTGATTCAACAAATAACTATGCTATGAATCTCCTTAGGAATGAAAATCCTTCGGAAGGGACTGTTATTTTGGCAGGTTATCAGACGGTAGGTAAAGGTCAGGGCGGTAATACCTGGCAAAGCGAGAGAAATCAGAACCTTTTGTTCAGTGTTATCCTTAAACCTGATTTTCTTAAGGCTGAGAAGCAGTTTTATCTTTCCATGTGCATCTCTAACGGGCTCTCTGCATTTATTGAAAATACAGCCGGTCATTCGCACATAAAATGGCCCAATGATATTTTGCTGAAAGGCAAGAAGGTAGCTGGTATTTTAATTGAAAATACTATTATGATAGATAAGTTGCATGCATCGGTTGCCGGGATCGGAGTAAATGTAAATCAGCTGTCATTTCCGGCGGATTTGCCTGATGCGGTTTCTATCAGCAAGGTTACCGGTAAGGAATATAATTTGTTGGACTTGCTGAACGATTTGCTTGATTCACTTAAACTGGCACTGGAACCTCTCTATTGCGCTAATATGGCTGAAATCAGAACAGCTTACCTGAACCGGTTATATCGGTTGAACGAATGGGCCAGGTATAAGGACGACTCAGGGACGTTTGAAGGCAGGATAAATGATGTGGCTGATACAGGAGAGTTAATTGTAGAAAAGCATAACGGGGAATCTCGTCTTTACGGCTTTAAAGAGATAAATTTTGGCTGATTGCATCTATCAGCGGTCAAACTCTATAGTTTCTACTTTATCAATCATCAGGTTAAGGAATTGCTGAAGCGGGTTTTTAGCCATCATTTCAACGAACATATTCAGATTGGCATCAAGTTCCAGGAATATTTTTGAAGTATCCGGTGTCGCCGGATCCACATGAATACGGAAAATGAAATCGGCGGCAGTGCCTTTAATTGCATCAATAATCAGTTTATTATAAGGTTCCTTTGCAGCAATCTTGAGCCCTACCAGGCCAAGTCCGGGAAGTGTGAATTTAACCGTATCTGCGGTAACCTCGATATCATCAATCTTGTCTGAGGGGATTAAATGAGTAAAATTTCTGAAGTCGGTAAGATAATTAAATACCTTTTCCTGATTTGCCCTGGCTGTGCCGGTTTTGCTTGTTAATTTTAACATTTCTCTTTATTTTTTCCAGGTTTCGGGGGATTTTCTCCAATCTTTTAATTTTTCGAGCTGTTCCGAAGTAATATATCCGTTTTCCAGAGCCAGTTCAACAAGTACTTCATAATTAGTCAGTGTATACAGCAGGCAGCCGGCCTGTCTGAAGCTTTCAACAGCCTTTGGAAAGCCATATTCGAAAATTGCAACCATTCCCAGAACTTCACATCTTTTCTCCCTTAGGGCGTTTACAGCCTTGAGACTACTTGCGCCAGTGGATACAAGATCTTCTATAACAACAACTTTTTGCCCTTTTTGTGGTTCTCCTTCAATAAGATTTTCAAGACCGTGTCCCTTGGCTTCAGAGCGTACATACATAAAAGGTAATTCCAACATATCAGCCACCATAGCTCCCTGGGCAATAGCTCCGGTTGCTACGCCGGCAATGGCTTGTGTTGATAAAAATTTTTCCTTTATTAATGCGGCGAAGCTAACTTTGATTGTATTGCGAATGTCAGGATAGGCCAGTGTTTTTCGATTATCGCAATAAATGGGCGAATTCCAGCCGGAAGACCATCGAAATGGTTTATCAGGACTAAGTTTTATAGCATGGCATTGCATTAAAAGCCCCGCTATAGTTTTGTCGTACTTTTTCATATGGTAAATGTATAAAGTTTTTTTTAACGAAAGGACTGTGGTTCTGACCGATGATTTCATCCGGAATTTCCAGATGAGATACGGACTTTTTTATAAATACCGGAGTGTGGAGGATTTGAAGGAAATTTTGTCTTTATACTGGGAAATCAGAAAGATAGATACTTTATTTGTTTATCATAACGATCTGGATCAGCTCCGTGAAAGGTTTAAATCGTGCTTCCAGCTTGTTTATGCTGCTGGCGGTTTAATCAGGAATAAGAAAAACCAGTACCTGATCATGAAACGCCGTGGGAAATGGGATCTGCCAAAAGGTAAGTTAAATAAAAACGAAACAGTTGAAGCGGCGGCAGTTAGGGAGGTAACCGAAGAAACAGGATTATTCGGTATTGCAGTTGTTTCGCCTCTGCTTTCGACTTATCATACCTATTATATCGACTCGACACCGGTATTAAAAAAGACAAGCTGGTTTGAAATGCTTTACATGGGTGATGATGAACCCATACCTGAACTTGAAGAAGACATTACCGAAATAATCTGGGTAAAAAAAAGCGAACTGGGATCGATAGTTAACAATACTTATTTGGCAATTATCGATGTCTTCAGGTATGGCAGCCTCTTATAGGTCACCACGTGATTTCATAATTTCAAATAATCTTTGTTCAAAGTTTTCGGAAGGTGAAACCGCCGGAGAGGCAATGAGCCTGCCATCGGGCCCGATGAGAAAATATGTAGGAAATGCCCGTATGTCATACTCTTTAAGAATTCCCGGCTGGTTATCATAATGTAGAAAAATCCAGTCGTACTTGTTTTTAGCCAGAAACTGCCGCAGGATTTCTTCCTGAGGATCCGTAGAAACTGTAACTATGGTCAGCCTGTCTTTATGCCTTTGATGCAATGCAGCAAGCTGGTTGAATTCATTAAGGCAGGCATAGCTCTGGCAGGTACAGAAATTCAGGTAAACATACCTTCCTTTCAGGTCAGAAAGCTTTATTAATTTTCCATTTGTATCTTCCAGTTCAAATGAAGGCGGTTCATAGCCCGGCTGAAGCCTGGTTATTTTATGTCTGATGATCCCTCCTATCCGGGCATGCTCTGAAATGTGAGTAGAGGACATTAAGGTGTCAAGTATCCTGATAATACCATTTCTTGAAAATTCACTTCCATAATATTCATCATGCAACTGTTTCAGAATTATAAGTTCGGTAAGAGTATCATTATCAAAATTGCTGCTTGCTTCCAGAGTCTGAATTAATTCCCGAAAATTACCTTTCTCATTGATATCGTTGAAGATCTTCTTTCCTGAGTCGGTTCTGCCAAAGAAGGAGAAATACTTGTGAAAAACCTGGTTGAATAAATCAGAGTACGCCACATTTGTATAGAGAACAGGTTGATTATTGAAATATTCGTCAGACAGGCTTTGAACCCGCTGACGGTTTGCAAGCATTTTCAGCATTCCATATCTGTATTTACGGTAATTGCGGAAATATTCATTAGTATACTCCTTAAAGGGCTCATCTATTTGTTTGATGTCCTGATCAATTTTTTGAAAGTCCGGCTGTGAATAAATAGAATTTACATGTTTGTCATAATACGGAACATATGCGTCATCAAACATGACAATGAGCATATTAAGATCATCACTGTTGAAATTGGAAAGGCCAAGATGTATTTCAACCGGTTCAAAATAGGGATTCAGAAAATCCCCTTGTGTTTTTTCACGAAAGTCAGGTAAAACAAGTTCATATGATTTACCTGGTTCGGCAAAAAAATAACCAAGGTATATTCCGAGATAAGCATAGAGTTGTATTGTTGTTTCAAGATTTATAGTGGTTTCAAAAACCCCCGAATCTGAAACCATGCATTTTGCAGCAACATCCTCTGTTCCGGTTATCCAGTCGGATGTTCTGTAAAATACAATCTCCTTCCCGGCATAGGAAGGTGCTTTCCCGCTGATAATCGTTTCTGAAGCCAGCAAACCCTGGCAAAGGCAAGCCACTAATATTGATAAAAAACCGGCTTTAAACATTTGTACTACAAATCCAAATTAAAGTTTTTTGGCACAAAGCGGCTTGCATCCCCACCCTGTTTGATGATTTCGCGTATTATAGAGGAGTTTATGTAGGTATGATCGGGAAGAGTCAGCAGGAATACGGTTTCAATTTCAGGATACATAGCCTTATTAGTCTGTGCAATAGCCCTTTCGTATTCAAAGTCAGCTGCTGTTCGTAAACCTCTGAGGATATACCTTGAATTTTCTTTTTTGCAAAGATCCACTGTCAATCCCCTGAATACTTTCACTTCAACCCTTTCACCCGTATCTTCAAATACTCTTTTTATATTTTCAGTGCTCTTTTCAATGGGTATAAACCGTGTTTTTGTTGTATTGAATCCAATGGCGACGATTACCTTGTCGAACATGTCAAGTGCCCGGCGTACAACCGATTCATGGCCAATTGTGAACGGATCGAAAGATCCCGGGAAAATAGCTATTTTAATTTTGTCATCAGACATGGGTAAGATGATTGGTTTGTAAAGATAGTAAATGCTTTGCTATTCAGCTTTTACCTGCAGTGCCCCGAAAACGACAGGAGCATCAATAATCAGCTGATTGAGCGCCACTCCAAAAGTATCGGTTGCATACTGAATAGATCCGAACGCAACAGTGTTGCCATCCGGCATTGTAGCACCGGCAAAAACTGCATCAGACTTTATTTTAACGGGAGTATTCCTGTTTATTCTGATGACGGAATTACCAAAAATGGTATTTACCTTTATTCTGATCGGCTCGTTGTCAGGGAATGATATATTCCTGAAATCATATACTGAACGTCCAAAAATTACATTATACTCCGCTTTATCCTTAGGTTGCTCGGTAACCGATCTGTCATCGAACATCGTGTTTCTTTCATCGTTGTGGCCCCGGAAGATCCATGGCCTGCCAACCAGCATGCTTACACCTATGAATATCAAAAAAATTGCAAATAATACTCCAAACAGGTTCACGTTGAAAATTACGCGAAATATGACTGCCAGACCCACAAGAACCAGCAGTACACCCCAAATTAATCCTGGTGCCATTTTCATAAAATTTTAAGATTTAGGTGTAAAGTAAAGGCATGATTCATCGGTTTCAAACCGAATATCGGTAAATGGCAATTCCATACCGGTTACCGGCTAATATTTATCGGTTTATCCACACGTTCTCTCAGTAGTGCATTTTCAAATACCTGCATGACATTCTTAACAAAATGGAAATGCAAACCTTTAAGGTAAATCTCGTTAATTTCCTTTATATCCTTACGGTTTTCTTCCGAAAGGATGATTTCAGTGATATTGGCTCGTTTGGCAGCCAGGATTTTTTCCTTTATTCCGCCAACAGGCAGCACCTTACCTCTGAGTGTGATTTCACCTGTCATTGCAAGATGTTCCTTTACCTTACGCTGAGTCATAGCCGAGGCTATAGAAGTGGCCATTGTGACTCCTGCCGAGGGACCGTCCTTGGGTATGGCGCCCTCGGGAACATGCACATGCACATTCCAGTTTTCAAAGATATCAGCCGGAAGATCCAGCATATCGCTGTGCGATTTAATGTATTCAAGTGCAATCACAGCCGATTCCTTCATTACATCGCCGAGATTTCCGGTAAGGGTGAGATTACCTTTTCCTTTACTCAGGCTGGTTTCAACAAAAAGTATCTCACCGCCAACTGCAGTCCATGCAAGTCCTGTAACCACACCGGCAAATTCGTTACCCTGATACTTATCTTTCACATATTTTGGCGCTCCCAGAATTTCTTCAAGGTCCTTTTCACTGAGTCTTTTATTGTAAGTTTCATCCATGGCAACTTTCCGGGCGATAACCCTGACGATTTTGGCCATCGTTTTGTCGAGTTCGCGAACTCCTGACTCATGCGTATAATTGTCAACCAGGTACTCAAGAATTTTTTTGGTCATTATGATCGCATCCGGTT
>DATAEX010000163.1:0-6862 GCA_036257765.1 Bacteroidales bacterium | reverse complement strand
TGTAATGGGAGAAAAAGGATACAGTTATAAGGATATCCTTTTGCACTATTTCAGGGGTGCGGAGGTGAAGAAAGTCTATTAGTTGGGATTTACGATTGGGGATTTACGATTTGAGATTTAGAAGGACGTTTTACTATTGAGGTTATAGTTTTCCGGTTAAATTCAAGTTTTACAAAGTACATTTACAATTAAAGATTTATGCAGGAATTAATTAAAAAGCGAACAAAGCAAATTGGTTTGGAGGTTATTAAATTAGTTGACGAACTTCAGTCCAATACCTCATCACGTGAAATCTCCAAACAACTTATTCGTTGTTCTACCTCAATAGGTTCGAATTACAGAGCAACCTGCAGAGCCAAATCGAAAGCGGACTTTATCAATAAGTTAAAAATCGTTGAGGAAGAATCTGATGAAACATTATATTGGTTAGAACTATTGGAAGAAAGCGGATTAATTTCTCCAGAAAGAATACTTATCATCAAACACGAAACGAACGAAATCCTCTCAATAGTTGTGGCTTCATTGAACACAATAAAACAGAATTTAAATCGTAAATCGTAAATCGAAAATCGTAATTAATTTCTATTAATGAAAAGCTTATTTCGCAATCCCTGGCTCTGGATACCGACGCTCTATCTCTTTCAGGGAATACCTAATGCTATAGTTCAAACTACTTCAGGTCTCATTTACACCACCATGGGAGTTTCAGTGGCTTTACTTACATTCTGGATGAGCCTTATTTATCTCCCCTGGGCCATCAAACCACTTTGGAGTCCCTATGTTGAGGTTGTTTCAACCAAACGTAACTGGGTTATCATCACACAATGGCTGATGGGGCTTGCGTTTATATTTGTCGGCCTTGTAATGCACATGAAGTATTTCTTTCCAATAAGTGTGGCAGTCTTTGCGATCATTGCATTTTCATCTGCAAGCCACGATATCGCAGCGGATGGTTTTTATATGCATGCACTCGACCAGCACAAGCAAACTTTTTTTGTAGGTATCCGCAGCACATTTTACAGAATTGCCATGCTCACCGCTATGGGATTGATACCCCTTGTTGCCGGTATTGTACAGGAGAAAACAGGATTACCGCCAGTAAATATTAGTATCCATGCAGTCCCGGCTGATAATTATGTGCCTGATCCTGTCTCCTGGCCCGGTTATGAAAGTAGCGGCAAGGCAACAATAATAATTGAACCCGGGAATTTGAGCATTCCTATGTACAAAAAAGGTGTATCAGAAAACGATTCTGCAATAGCCTTTATTCGTTTGTCAGCTCCGCCTGAAACTGGTGAAAAAATCGTACTTAACCTTGCATACAGGTCAGGAAGCAAGGATATCAAATTATCGAAAAATTCCAACCGGTTTGAGTTTACTTCTGAAAACTGGAATAAGCCGGTTAGAGCGGTTTTTAATGTCAATCATAACCTTACTCAACCGTCATCAGTCGTTTATAAAGTAACTGCCGGTGATATTGCTTTCAGCTGGACTCTTTCACTGGGTATTCTGGGTGTTTTCCTTCTTTTGTTAGGCATTTATCACAAATTCATGCTTCCTTATCCGGCTGAAGTAAAAACTGCAAAAACTGTAAGCCTGAAAGTTTATGGCGAGGTATTCATTTCTTTCTTTAAAAAGCCGGGGATAATTCCTGCCCTTCTTTTCTTTTTTCTTTACCGTCTGGGCGAAGCACAATCAATTAAAATAGCTACTCCGTTTCTTGTAGATTCCCGGGCAGCGGGTGGAATAGGGCTGACAGCGGCTCAATATGGCATAGCTTACGGAACAATTGGTATGATCTCAATCACAGTGGGAGGAATTCTCGGAGGATTGAGTGCGGCAAAATTCGGACTGAAGCGCCTGATATGGATAATGGCACTTAGCATGAACTTGCCCAATCTGGGATTGCTTTATATATCAATAATTCAACCGATGCCCGGGGATTTTCTTGTATACCTGGCCATCATCCTTGAACAGTTCGGCTATGGCTTCGGATTTACTGCTTATATGCTGTATATGCTGTATTTTGTCGGCGAGAGTAAATTTAAAACAGCGGAATATGCCATTGGAACATCCATCATGGCTTTCGGACTTATGCTTCCCGGAATGTTGTCGGGCTATGTACAGGAGTGGCTGGGATACCGTGATTTCTTTATTTATGTATTATTCTGCACATTGCCGGGTATGCTGCTCATTCCTTTCCTCAAAATCGATCCTGCTTTTGGAAAGAAGAACAGTTAAATATTCAGGCAAAACTTGAAGAAGAGAACTACAATGACATCAGATCCACGCCCTAACCTCCCGATAAATCGGGACAAGCTCCGCCAGCGGGGGACAAGAGTTCCTCTGGTGAGAATGTTAGTACTTTTTGCACTTTTTTCAGACAGTTTCTCCCAATCTCCTCCCATCCGCGAAATGCGTGCAGTATGGATTGCAACAGTTGAAAACATCGATTGGCCCTCCTCGCCTAATCTGTCAGTAATTGATCAGCAACGTGAAATGACCGCGTTGCTCGATATCATAAAGGAACACAGACTCAATACAGTGGTATTTCAAATCCGCCCCTGCGCTGACGCTTTTTACCTGTCGCCATTTGAACCCTGGTCGGTTTGGCTTACGGGCCAGCAGGGAAAACCTCCTGAACCATTTTATGATCCTCTTGAATTCGTTATTTCCGAATGCCGGAAAAGAGGACTCGATATTCATGTGTGGCTCAATCCTTACCGTGCCATCCGGGATACTGCAAAATATAAAGCAGTGGCTGGACATATTACCCGGACTCATCCCGAATGGTTTCTCGTGTATGGAAACACCATGTATTTTGATCCTGCACTGCCTGAAACGCGTGATCATGTTTCAAGAGTGGTAAGTGATATTGTAAGACGATACGATATCGATGCCATTCATATGGATGATTATTTTTATCCCTATCGTATTGCAGGCAAGAGCTTTCCCGACGATTCATCATTTGCTTTATATAAAGGTCATTATACTGAGCAGCAACGTGACGACTGGAGAAGAAATAATGTTGATCTGATCATCAGGCAGTTGCAGGACAGCATCAAAGGAATCAAGCCATGGGTTGAATTCGGAATATCACCCTTTGGGGTATGGCGGAATGTTGACCGCGATCCGGCGGGATCAGCAACCAGGGCAGGGCAGACCAATTATGATGATCTGTTTGCTGATATCCTGAAATGGCAAAAGGAAGAATGGATAGATTATGTGGTTCCTCAGATATACTGGCATATTGGTTTTAAAGTAGCTGACTATTCTGTCCTTGCAAGGTGGTGGGATGAAAATTCTTTCGGTTGCCCCTTATATATAGGTCAGGCTTTTTACAGGATCGACAGGAAATCGGAAGTGAAATCATGGCGATCATCCTCTGAAATCGTAAAACAACTTGCGATGAACCGGGGTCTTGAAAATGTAGATGGCAGCATGTTCTTCAGCGCCAAATATCTGAGGACCAGCCCTGGTGGATTGAACAGAACACTTATACGCAAGGCATATAAATATCCTGCCCTTGTTCCGTCAAATGACCGTATTAAAACAATAATACCTGCGAATCCACGAAATACTGTGATTACGATTAATAATGATTCCATCTTTCTTTCGTGGGACAAAGGAAAGAATGTGAAGAACTTTGTTATATATAAGTTCCGTATTGGTAATGAAGCAAACAGAGGTAATTCTTCGGCAATCTTTTGTGTTACAGCCGACAATGAGCTAAGTTTCAGACAAAATTGCAAAACCCGGCTTTCCAGGTTTTATTATGTTATAACTTCACAAAGTATAACAAACCATGAAAGTGAACCGGTGTTTTTTCAAAAGAAATAAAGGCTTAATATGAATTCTCGCAGAAATTTTATCAGATCAATGGGACTTATTTTAGGCGGCGCAGCCGGTTTATCGGCTTTTCAATACAAATCACTAAGAGACAAAGCGGGTAAAAACAATGGCGATGCCGGAATGCAGCTACAATTCGAACCTTATGATCTTCAATTAAGGCATTTGTTTACCCTGGCTTCAGGCTCAAGGTCCACGACCCCCGTGATGCTTACTACCATAACATTTAATGACATAACAGGATACGGCGAAGCTTCAATGCCTCCTTATCTTGGTGAATCCCACGCCAGTGCAAAGGCATTTCTGTCAAAGGTTAACCTTTCATTATTCAGCAGCCCCTTTCTTATGGATGATATTCTTGCTTATGTCGATAATCTTGCGCCCGGCAATTACGCGGCAAAAGCTTCAGTGGATATCGCCCTGCACGATCTGGTGGGTAAACTAATGAATCAGCCCTGGTACAGGATTTGGGGATTAAATCCCGATCGCACGCCGGATACTTCATTTACAATCGGCATTGATAAACCTGAGGTGGTCGTCGAGAAAACAAGGGAGGCTTCCTCGTACAGGATCCTGAAAATAAAACTGGGCGGCGGAAATGACAGGGAAATGATCCAATCTGTAAGATCGGAAACAGATGTACCTCTTGGCGTTGATGTAAATCAGGGCTGGAAAAACAAGGAAGAAGCACTTGCTGCAATCGAATGGCTTTCCAAACAGGGCGTCATTTATATTGAACAACCCTTGCCCAAAGCAATGGACGATGATATTGCCTGGATAACGAGCAGGAGCCCGATCCCGGTCATCGCTGACGAGGCAGTCCAGATACCTTCTGATGTTAACAAGCTTGCCGGAGTTTACAGCGGCATTAATATTAAGCTTATGAAGTGCGGAGGTATGCGGGCAGCATTTACTATGGTAAATATGGCACGGGCTGCGAAATTAAAGGTTATGATAGGCTGCATGACCGAGACTTCCTGTGCGGTAACAGCAGCGGCACAGTTGTCGCCTATGGCCGACTGGGCGGATCTTGACGGTAATTTGCTCATCAGCAATGATCCTTTTGATGGAATTAAGATCAATGAGGGAAAAATAAAAATCCCCGACCGGGCAGGGATAGGAATTGAGAAATTGTAAGAAAGAAGGTTGGGCAAACTTGAGAAACATATTATAAGGGAACTTGCCAGGGAAGGACATTCTTCAAAAGTTTTCAGCGATCATCTGAATCTGATTGCACGGGGCACGGATGCCGGTATCTACAGGCTTATTCCGAAGCTTGTAGTTCAGGTCAATAACGAACAGGATGTTATAATTGCAATAAATGTCTGCAGGAAAGCAGGTATTCCGGTTACCTTCAAAGCGGCAGGAACCAGTCTCAGTGGCCAAACTGTAACCGATTCTGTGCTTCTGGAAACAGGACCCCTGTTTACGCAGTATTCTATATTCGGGAATGGCGAAAAAATAAACCTGCAACCGGGTATTACCGGCGGATATGCCAATGCTGTCTTGTCCAGGTATTATAAGAAGATAGGTCCCAGTCCTGCCTCTTTAGCATCAGCTAAAATAGGAGGCATTATTGGGAACAATGCAAGCGGAGCCAGTTATGGAATTGCAACGAACAGTTATAATACACTGGAGGGATTAAGTCTTGTTTTCGCCGATGGCAGCATCCTTGACAGCTTGGATCAACTTTCCAGGCAAAAATTCATTAACGGGCATCAAAATTTAGTTTCGGATATTTCACGAATTTCAAAGGAAGTAAAGGACAATACCGGATTCTTTAATAAAATTCAACACAAGTATCAGCTTAAAAATACTACCGGTTACGGATTAAATTCATTAATCGATTTTAATGATCCCCTTGATATTTTATGGCATCTTGTGATAGGATCCGAAGGTACACTTGCTTTTGTCTCCGGGGCAACCTACAAAACAGTTAACAGTTATCCCAAAAGTGCAGCTGCTCTACTCCTGTTGCCCGATATAAGAGAAGCCTGCAGGGCAATAGCACCATTGTTAAAATGTGAAGTAAGTGCTGCCGAATTGATGGATCGTAATGCTTTGCTGTCTGTACGTGAGATTCCGGGTATTCCTGAGATAATTCGTAATCCTGCCGAACATTCGGTTGCTTTGCTGATTGATACATCGGCGCCAGATGAGGATATTCTGAACAGGCAAGTTGCAGACATCCGAAACGCTTTAAGCGATATAAACACTCTTTATCCGTTGGAATTCATTAAAGATTTGAAAGAATACAACCGGATCTGGAAAGTCAGAAAAGGTTTGTTTACATCTGCTGCAGCTACTCGGCCTGGAGGAACATCCTGCCTGATTGAAGATGTTGCATTCAGATCTGAAGTATTGGCTGATGCTCTGGTAGCGCTACGTACCCTCATTGAACAATACGGATACAGAGGTTCGGTAATGTGGGGTCATTTGCTCGACGGGAATGTACATTTTGTAATAATGCCTGATTTCCGGTCACAAGCAGAGATTGAAAAATACAGGAAGTTCATGGAAGATTTCGTAAATCTGACGGTTCATGAATTCGACGGAAGTCTCAAAGCGGAACACGGAACCGGCCGGAACATGGCCCCCTTTGTAGGGGAAGAATGGGGCAGTGGACTCTATTCTGTGATGAAAAGTATCAAAAAGTCATTTGATCCAGAAAATATCCTGAATCCCGGTGTTTTACTCAATGAAGATCCGGATATTCACATAAAAAATTTAAAACCTGTTCCGGTAGTTGATGAAACTATCGACAAATGCATTGAATGCGGTTTTTGCGAAAGTATCTGTCCTTCAAAAGACCTCACTTTTACACCACGACAGCGGATTGTAGCCTATCGTGAACTATTCAGGTCAGATGCAATCCCAGGTGTAAATTCCTATATTGCTGATCTTAAGAGAGCCTTTTCCTATAATGTAGATCAGACATGTGCTACAGACGGATTGTGCGGACTGGCTTGCCCGGTAAGCATTAATACAGGTAAGCTTGTAAAAGAAATCCGAT
>DATAEX010000068.1:0-4750 GCA_036257765.1 Bacteroidales bacterium | reverse complement strand
AATTATGTTGAATCAGGAACAGCCAGATGCCTATGGTATGGGCAATGAATATCACCGGCAACTGGATCATGAGGAAGGCTTTTATGCCGATCAATAAAGACATTCCGGTAGCCATTAACAGTATAAAAATATTAGTCAGATACATATTTTTCTTATCATCCTGGCTCATTCCTTTATTTGTGATCCGATTCTGTTTTAAGATAACATATAGCGGGCCTATTGTGAACATAATAAATGGATTTCTGAATAACCGGTAGATCCTCTTCTGTTTCAGGGGAGCATTCATGTATTCTTCCCGCGTCATCGTCCATACATCACCGATGCCACGTTTATCAAGATTCACCGCAGACGCATGATGTATACGATGGTGGTGATGCCACATCCGGTATGGTGTAAAAGCAAGGATCCCGGATAAAGTTCCTATGAAATTGTTGGCTTTGGCACTTTTAAAGAAAGATCCGTGTCCGCAATCATGGAAGATTATAAATATGCGGACCAGAAATCCGCTGGCTACTATCGCCAGCAAAAGCGTGATCATATAAGAGAATTGAAGGCTAAGGTACATAAGGTACCATAACACAGCATAGGGAATAAAAGAATTTACGATTTGCCAAATACTTTTCGATAGTTTGGGCTGGTTATATCTTTTAATAATCTTTTCCCAGGATCTGTCATCTTTAGTTGCTTTGTTTGAATTTATTGCGCTCATAACTTTCTGTTTAAATTACTTTCTATTTATTTTCAGGATGCTTTTGCGATTGGAATTTTCCTGAGGCCGTACACTGTTCTGTAATGATAGCCGTATACCACGTAAGTCATTGAATGCATGAATAATGATGGACGGTTGAAAAGTGTCCAAATTAACATGCGCCAGTATTCACCTCTGCCCGGATTTATTATGCCAATGATTACTATAGTTTTTATAAAAGCCAGGATACCAGCTAAATTTAATTTTCCCGACTTATTATGATGAGGCTGATAATTTTTCAGGAAATTCCGTAATCGCTTATAGTAAGGTTTGTTTGAATAAATACCGCGTATAATTGAATGATATCCGTCCATAAGTTCATTTTTATCCATAGCCGGAATGAAATTCATCGAATAGTCCGTGTTGCTTCCCGTTGCTTCAACAGTCAGCCTGTTCTCTGATTCAAGCCGTTTATATAATTTAGTATGTTTTGGTGCATTCAGAAGTCCTACCATTGCGGATACAATTCCGCTTTGCTGTATAAACTCGGTCTGTCTTTGAAAGACCGATGATGTGTCACTGTCGAACCCCACTATGAAGCCTGCTGATACATCAAGCCCTGCTCTTTGTATCTTTCTTACACTCTGTATCATGTCGCGGTTCCTGTTCTGAAGTTTGTTGCAATCCTTAAGAGAAACTTCATCAGGTGTTTCTATACCGATGAAGGCAGAGCAGAAACCTGCATCAACCATGTCTGAAATCAATTTGTCATCATCAGCAAGATTTATGGATACCTGGCTTGTGAATCTAAAGGGATATTTATGATCCTGCATCCACTTTTTCATTGCGGGTAGCAAGTGGTTCCTGACTTCAAACTTGTTGCCTATGAAATTATCATCAACTACAGATACTGTTCCCCTCCAGTTAAGTTTATAGAGTGCATCCAATTCTTTAAGTACCTGGAAAGTTGACTTCATCCTCACTTTATGACCAAGAAGCGATGTGATTTCACAGAAATCGCAGGCAAACGGACAACCTCTTGTTATCTGGAGGCTCATGGAAACATAATTCCTGGACGATAATAAAAAATAATCCGGAACGGGAGTTGTTTGAATGTCCGCATATTTAATTGTCTGGTAAATTCGGTCAGGGGTCCTGCCACTCTCCAGTGCATTTAAGAAAGGCTCTAAAGTTAACTCTGCCTCATTCAGTATGAAGTGGTCAATCATTGGATAATTATCGTATTCCTGAGTAAAAAGCGGACCTCCGGCTACGATCTTCTTGTTATTTTTAATACACATTTTGATTACCCTTTCCACTGATTCTTTCTGGATATACATGGCGCTGAGGAAAATATAATCAGCCCAGGACAAATCATAATCAGTAAGTTCGGAAACATTCATGTCAACGAGTCGTTTTTGCCATGTATCCGGAAGCATAGCCGAAACAGTTATTAATCCAAGCGGAGGAATAGCTGCCTTCTTTGATATGAAACGTAAGGCATGTTTAAAACTCCAGAAAGTATCAGGATATTTCGGATACACTAAAAGTATGTTCATAGTTAAAGGGATTAATAATTGCACACAGAGAATTCATAACTGTATGCAAAGATATTTATGAAATAGAGTAGGTACAAGGAACTGGGGCGGACAGAAGGGTTTCAGGGGCAGGAATGCCGGTTATGGGGCGGTTAACAGAAAGAAGGGATTAATGGGATTCGCCCCAGTCAAGCTAACTCCTTGATTTTTAGGATATATTGACGAGAAACAGGAATCTTTTCAGTGTGCCCCTTTATGGACAGCGAGTAACTACCGTAATTTTTATTAAGCTTTTCTATAAAATGACTGTTAATAATACAAATCCGGTGACAACGAACAAAATTGCTGTATGACCTTATTTGTTGTTCAATCGCACGCAGAGTGCTGCGCATAAGTTTTTTCCTGAAAACATCCCCTTCACGATAAACAATCTCGACATAGTTATCAGCTGACCTTATATAGGCCACGTCAGCAACGAGAAGATTCAATGTTTCAGAGCTGTCGGAGGTGAAAGCTATTGTTTTGTTCAGATAATCCTCTTCATACCTTTCTACCAGCTTTTGAACGTTTCTTTTTTCCCTAATCAGTGATTCATTGTGTTGCCTTAAGGCCTGTATCATTTCATATAGTCTCAAAAGCAACGCTCCAGCCAAACATAAGATCATAATTTTGACCATAATATAAAACGAAATACCAATTTCCCCTACATATCTTAAATAGAAGGCAAAAGCCAGGGAGCTTATCACGAATACTCCTATTGTACTAAGGGTTGAGGAAAGAATAAATTTGTTCCCCGAAGATTCTTCCTCCGTATAAATTATAAATGCTGTGCTCTTGACAATTGATAATGACAGGAACATAATTACCCCTAACCCGGCAGTAAATATAAGTTTATCGTTTTGGTCAAATATTAAAATAGGGAAAGGTTGAAAGAAGAGTATAAAGAGGAAAACCCCAATACTTAAACTTATAAATGGATTAAAGTATTTCTTAAAAAAGTCTATATAGCGGTTAATTGCATTCATTTTTAAAATTTTGCTGTTTAACTGAACGATTAAAAATCCCCCGGGAAATAAAATCCTTAAAATCAATTAAATTTACTACTTTTGCACAAATTTACAGCAAAGTTAAAATACAGCAATTAAAATTTAACAAGCTCGCGATTTATTGGAAAGATACATTATGCCTTATTAAATAATTTGGTTAATGTTGATTCAAAACTTATTAACCAAATTTAAATAAATGAAATACGTAAAACACGGATCACCAAAACACAACAGGAATCGTTCAGTACCATCAAGACAAAAGAGGAAAGGCAAGCTATTAGATGCAACCTTGTTTCAAAAGAAGGCTCAACCCGATCAGGAAAGTCAATTATTTTCTGAACGGGAAATAAAAGATCTTCCGGTTCACAAGTCTATCATAACAAATTTGATCAGGAAAGGCTATTTATCACCAACTGAAATACAGGACAGATCAATCGAACACATACTCGAAGGTCGTGATCTGATGGGTTTAGCCCAAACGGGAACCGGAAAAACCGGGGCATTTCTTATTCCGCTGGCACATAATTTAATAGGTGCAAAGCCGTCCTTCCAGGTATTGATCATTTCTCCCACAAGAGAACTGGCGGTGCAGACCGAAAAGGAATTCAAAAGTATAACAAGTGGCTTAAAACTTTTCAGCGAATGTCTGATAGGCGGTACAAGCGTAAGCAGAGACTTGCAGAAGCTGAGGAGACCCTGTCATTTTGTTATAGGAACTCCTGGACGGATCGGCGATATGGTAAGGCAAAGGGCCATTGATCTCAGAGATTTTTCGGTATTGGTGCTTGATGAATTCGACAGGTTACTTGATATGGGTTTTTCACACGATATCCTGGGTATAGCAGAGGGAATGGAAAACAGACAACAAACTATACTGTTTTCGGCAACCGAAGATAAATCACAATTACAGATAATAAAAAAGCTTTTGAATGATCCTGTAGAGGTGAGAATAACAATGCAAAACGGCACTGCCGACAATATTGACCAGGAAATATTAAAAGTATCCAATGGTGAAAACAAAATTGATATCCTTGTGAAACTGATCAAGGATCCGGCTTTTGAAAAAGTGCTGATATTTGCCGATACTAAACGTTGGGTAAGCAAGATATGCAGTAATCTTCGGAAGGCAGGTATAAAAGCTGATGAAATTCATGGAGACAAATCGCAATACTATAGGCTGAACGCACTCGAAGCTTTTAAGAACAGAAGGATACAGGTTCTTGTTGCTACTGATGTGGCTGCAAGGGGATTGGATATTGATAATGTATCACATGTAATAAATTACGAGAGGCCTCAGAATATGGAAAATTACATACACCGAATTGGCAGGACAGGCCGAGTAGGAAAGAGTGGTAAAGCATTTACTTTTGTGAATTAATAAGAAGAAGAGTTGAAGATAAAGGTCTATAATAACTTATAGCTATGAGGTCAAATAACAGCTCCATCAAGAAGCACAAGGCAGAAGCCCGTGCCAAAAA
>DATAEX010000157.1:0-3670 GCA_036257765.1 Bacteroidales bacterium | reverse complement strand
TAACGCATGTGCTGGAAGGATAAGAAACTATTATAGTGGCATCATCATCAACATCAGGATAAACGGTTGGTTTAAATTGCCTGGTAACTGCAGTAACTGAAACCGGTTCTTCGCCCTTTGTAAGGTAAGTCATCAGATTAGCACCATAGCAGCCAAAATCGATTATGGCTCCGCCCCCATTTTGTTCAGGATCGGTAAGCCATTCAAGAAACTCAGGGCCGCAACCGATTTCTTTTGGCCCTTCATGGCCGTCATGAATCACGACTTTTTTTATTTGCCCTACATAGTTACTGTCATTAACTAATTGCCACGATTTGGCTGTGGACGGATACCATGAGGTTTCAAAATCAGTCAGCAAATGGATCCGGTGCTTATCCGCAAGTGCCTTCATTTTGTTGGCATGTTCCATATTAATGGCAAGCGGTTTTTCAACCATAACGTGAATTCCCCTTGGGGCACATGCTTCGGTTACTGAAAGGTGCTCATAGATCGACCCGAAAGCCAGAACAGCCTCAGGCTTTACCGCGTCAAGCATTCTTTCCAGGTCATCGTAAAACAGAGCGTTTTTCAGATTATATGACTTTGCATATTTCGAAGCCAGTTCTTTGTTGGGTTCATAAATTCCCGCGAGTTCAAGGTCGGACGTGTCTTTTTTTAGTCTTTCGAGTATGAATCCTACATGACCATGCGTCATGCGCGCAACCGCAATTCTTAGTTTCTTTACAGAAGTGCTTTGTGAAAAAGCGTTCAACGAAGAAATAAAAACAGCAACGAACAGAAGGAATGTCTTTATCTGCATTAGGTACGATCTTTTATATTTCATAAAATGAATTATTGTCTTTTGATAAGTATAACCCAGTCTTTATCGGGTTCAGAAGGCGGATTTCCGGTAGAAACGATACCACCTTTTTCAATAGTCCGGATGCTGCCGGTTTGAAGATCTCCCCCGGTTCGAGGATTGTACCACAGTAATGAATAAGGTCCTGTTTTATCTGTAAGATCAAGCTGTGTAGTGCCGCCATCTGGCAGATAAATGACATATATTTCGCCGGATTTGGAAAAACAGTATTTTGAATTATCATTCACGAAATTTCCAATCAGGTCATCGGAATTATCCATTTCGATAACCGGTATTTTGTTTTCATTAAAGAAATCGAGTGCAATACGGCAATAGTCCCAGCTTTTGTCCCTGCTTCGCCAATTCTGACAACCGAGATCATTCTGCGGCAGGGTATATCCAAAATAGTATTCGACGCCAGCACCACCAGCCATAAGAACACCCCATAAATCGTATTTCCGAATCTCATCGGCAGAATAGGGTTGTGTGCCCTCCGGATGTGCAATACCGTCGAATCCTTCAAAACCAGAATCCGGAGGCACGCCTGTATAATGCGGATTCTGTTCGTCATTGGCTACTACCCACTTTTTACCGGCTTTTTCCGATTCCTTTATCCAGTACAGGATCCGCTGATGTGCCGTTTGCCAGCTGTTCTGAAGTGAAATCCCGGTAAGAACCGATGAATCCCCGATTAAAGGTTTATAAACCCTGTCCTGCCAGTCGGGATAAGTATGAATCACAATGTGATGCCTGTAAGGATCTGTATCATGGATATACTTAGCCATTGCCCTCTGCTGTTCAGGTGTTTGGGTATTTTCCTCGCCCAGGTTCCAGTTAAGCGCAAGCAAATATCCGAAGCGGGCTATCAGTTCTCTGAAGTATAATTTACGCTCAATGCCAAGGTCACCCTGATCAAGGGCCGCAGGCACGCTTGCGCGGCCGTCAAGCCGGTTGTCATCATTTTCTGTTTCCTGTAGTTTGAAATGTGCATACAGGCCCTGTTCCTGGGCATGTTCAAAGACAATCTGCCATTGATCGAGTTTGGAACAGTCCATATGTAGCTTATCATCATGTGAAACAAAAGGCCAGACGTCATCACCGTCGCCTCCTGCATTATAAGTCAGAAATGAAAATGAATTACAGCCTTTGCCGGCAAGGTAATTCAGTGCTCCGATCAAACCTTTTCCTTTGTTTTCCTTCCATGCCGGATCACCCGGTTTCCAGTCCCGGATATGCAGATCCCATGTTTTTAAAGCAGCGGTAGTGGCTTCATTCTCCCGACTGATTCCGGCTTTTTTGTTGGAAGAGGTACCATCAAAATCGGCATAAGCCAGAAGGTTTTCAGGAGAATCCGCGCCGGCTTTGATAAAATATTCACCCGTGCCTGAGAATTGCAGATAACGTTCACCGGTGTACCGAAGTCTGCCTTTGCCACGGAAATCACGGCCAGTCTTGTCGGTTTCTGTAATATCGAAACTGCCCCGTTTATGCAATACGCGTTTGGCATCGTCAATACTATTGTTCACTGCGACATGCCTTCCTTTAATAATGGTAATATCATAATTCCATCTTCCGGTCTTATCAGGTGAAAAATGAGCCCGCCATTGATTGCCAGAGGTAGCGGATGAATTTGCAGCATCGCCGTCGGCAGCGAAATATCCGGGTACAGTGTAGGAAGGGGTATCCGATTCATGAGTAAATACAACAGTCATCCGGTAGTCAAGAAAAGGATTGGGAAATGTATCGGATTCACCCGCCTGGGGTCCGTCTGCTGTCAGTGTAATTTTATGCCATTGTCTGAGCTCTCCGGTTACAATAGTTCCACCGCGGGAACAGGAATACAACAGGAGGATTACCGAAAAAAAGAGAATAATTTTGTTCACGCTATGGGATTTGATTAATATTCATTGAAAATTGTGTGGTGCGTCCTGGAATAGGCAGCCGCCCCTACGAAGGTTCGCATTTTGATAATTTATGCATTTTAAATTTGTAAACGCTTAACTCTTACTCGTCACTCGTCACTCGTTACTCGTTACTTTCTTATGCCGATGGTAAATTCCACCCCTGTCTGTATGTATGTTTTATATATTCCTGAGCGGCCTGTAACGCATTAAATGTGGCATACTGTGTATTGAAATGGGGATGGCCTTCAATTATTTTGAACTCATCGGAGGTCACTACCTTTAATTCCTCATCAGGACCTATATTGGTGAATTCCATTTTTTCACCGTTCCATTCCAGGATCTTGTTAAGTCCCTGGAGTCTTACAGCGAGAACACCCAGTAAAACCATTTCATTGAAAGGGCCTGAATAGGAGAAATACGATGTAGCTTCCGTCCTGGAATCCGGTGATTCTTTACATGCCCTGATCCAGTCCTGTTCATGAGGGCCATCGGTATACCCTTTAGCTCCGGGTATACGTCTCAGCGTCTGCGGCACCTTGGGTATCCTGCCTGATAGCAGTCGTTTTCCCTGACCTCCGCAACCTGAGAATAAAGTATCCTTACTGCCAACAAAAATACAGCCTCCAAGGCCATCATCCATAAGGCCAACCCCCGATTGCAGTAAATCAGGTCGTTTTGGCAACAAACCACCGTCGTACCATGTAACTTCGACTTCAGGCAGGGGAAGTTTTGGCAAACTTTTCCTTGCCGGGAATTTAAAGCTTACCATTTCCGCCTGTGGAGCGCTTTCGGTATTGAGAAGCGTTGAACTACCCTGAATGGTGGAAGGGTAACCAAGCTTAAGTGCTGAATAAACCGGATCGAGAACATGACAGGCCATGTCGCCGAAGGCACCGGTTCCGAAATCCCACCACCCGCGCCAGTTCCA
>DATAEX010000144.1:0-10625 GCA_036257765.1 Bacteroidales bacterium | reverse complement strand
ATTGTTTTTTGACATTATTAATTAGGTAACCATTGTAGAGACAAGGCATTGCCTTGTCTCAAATCTCGTCTAGCTAATTAAGAGACAAGGCAGTGCCTTGTCTCTAATCTCGTCTACTTCTATAGAACCATCTTCAGCTATAAATAAATCTCCTTGTTAATTTTTATGGAATAATAATATTCTATGCACCCTATTAGCAAAAAGTATTTCACTAAATCTTACGATTATGAAAAAAATAATGCTGATAGTTGCAGTGATCATCCTGATGACATCAGGAACCATGCAAAGGGTAATCACCGGGAAAGTTGTCGATTCGGATAATAATCCCTTGCCCGGTGTTAATGTTGTCATTAAGGGTACTACAAACGGTACAGTCACCGATGGTAATGGAACTTTTTCCATTTCAGTTACGGAAAATGATGAAATACTGATCTTTACGTATATTGGATATGTAACGGAAGAGGTCAGAATCGGATCGTCTTCATCTCTGCTGGTAATGATGATGGAGGATATCAGGTCACTTGAAGAAGTTGTTGTTGTTAGAAATGGAACTCAAAGAAAAAAAGAGGTTGCTTCGGCTGCACCTGAAATAAGCACAGATGCGATGCAGGGTAAGGTAGCCGGCATTACTATAAGAGGAATGGCGACAAATAATTACGGTTCACGCCATCAAAATTTTAAAACGGCTCCGCAATTCAATACCGAAGGCTATACCGCCGTTCATGAAAATAATTTTAAGAGTCCGTTAAAAGAGCCTCTTTCCACTTTTTCAATAGATGTGGATGCGGCATCCTATAGTAATATAAGACGATTTATCAACGAGGGTCAAAAGCCTGTTAAGGATGCTGTACGTATTGAAGAAATGATCAATTATTTCGATTATGATTATCCTCAGCCTGATAATGGCCATCCGTTTGCAATTGTTCAGGAACTGGGTGAATGCCCATGGAACAGCGATCATAAATTACTTCATATTGGACTTCAGGGTGAGAAAATGAAGAATAATGAAATCCCTCCATCAAACCTTGTATTTTTAATTGACGTTTCCGGTTCGATGGATTATCCTAATAAGTTGCCCCTGGTGGTCAAAGCAATGCGACTTCTGGTAAGTCAGCTGAGAGCCGAAGATAGAGTAGCCATAGTGGTTTACGCAGGTAGTTCGGGACTGGTCTTGCCATCTACTCCTGGCAATCAGAAAGAAAGAATTACAGACGCACTGGACAGGTTACGTGCTGGTGGTTCGACTGCCGGGTCAGCAGGTTTGAAACTGGCTTATGAAATAGCAGAGGAAAATTTCATGAAAGAAGGAAATAACCGTATCATCCTCGCAACAGACGGTGATTTCAATGTGGGTCCGTCAAGTAATGCCGAAATGGAACGTTTGATAGAAACTTACAGGAACAAGGGTATTTTCATATCCGTTGCTGGTTTTGGCATGGGAAATTATAAGGATGACAAAATGGAGATAATTGCCGATAAGGGCAATGGGAACTATGCCTATATCGATAACCTTATGGAGGCAAGGAAAGTTTTCATAAATGAATTCAGCAGCACGTTATATACAATTGCAAAGGATGTAAAGATACAGATCGAATTCAATCCCGCCTATGTAAAAGAATACCGGCTGGTGGGTTATGAAAACCGGCTGCTTAATGAAGAAGATTTTGACGACGATAAAAAGGATGCGGGCGAACTGGGAGCTGGTCATTCAGTGACAGCGCTTTACGAAATAGTTCCCGCAGGGAATTACGGTGATCAGTACAGAAGATTAAGATATCAGCTCACAGATGTTATGCAGACTGCTGCAGGAAATAATGAACTGGCTACTATTCAGCTGCGCTATAAGAAACCTGATGCAGACAAAAGTATATTAATGACAGAAGTTATTCCCTATTCTGCCAAAACCATTGATGCAACGTCAAACAATTTCAGATTTTCTGCTGCAGTAGCAGGTTTTGGATTGTTGCTGCGAAATTCTGATTACAAAGGAAGTATCAATTATGACCAGGTGCTTTCACTGGCCCGGTCTTCCAAAGGTGATGACAAAGACGGTTATCGTGCAGAGTTTATTCGACTGGTAGAACTGAGTGAGAGCGGATTGACTTCGATGGTGCCTGAGGAATAGCTATAATGGTCATAGCGAACCCCGCTTCCTGCGGGGTGAAGCAATCTGTCAGCACAGGTAGGACGCTAAACAGAGCCGGGATTCTCAGATCGAAGCTTTTCCAGTGCAGGCAGATTGCTTCGTCGCTTCTCTCCTCGCAATGACCGCTATTCACTGCCTAATTCCAATCATCTGCCACGTCTTCTGCTACGTTTGGATTGAGGTCTTTTTCAGTTTGCGGGATTGGTAACAGTATATGTTTCGGACGAAAACGGTTTCCCCATTCGGTATTTTCAGCCGACTTTTCATTATTAATGGTTTCCATGGCTATTCCCCAACGGATCAAATCGAAAAACCTGTGTTGTTCGCCGCATAGTTCCAGCTGCCTTTCTCTTCTGAGTAAAAACCGTGCGTTCTCCTGGGTACCTAAAGTGGAATAAAGAAATGCTCCTGATCGTTCTCTTACCTGGTTAATCAGAGGCAATGCCTCATCTGGTAAGTTCAGTTCAATCAAGGCCTCTGCATGCATAAGCAGAACATCAGCAAACCGGATTAACCTGGCGTTGATTGATCCTTCAGGAAGCCCTTCCTTTTCTTTGTTTTCGTAATCATTATATTTTTTCCACCTCAAACCTGACAAGTCATAAGGATAGGGCAGTGCACCGTTCGCGCAGTTATTGCAATAGTCCGTATCTCCGCCTCTTGATGCAGGACCATAAAACGTCATTGAAGCACGGGGATCGATATAAGGCAATCCGGTCTCATCGTTATATGTAAAAGCATTAACGGCGGCCTCGGAAATAAAAACATTCTGCCAGTCGTTCCAGCCGTATTCCATTGCTCTTGCACTGTGTGTGCCATTGGCACCCCAAAATTCCTGTCCGCCGAACATATAAAAAGTCGGAGATCCTGTCAGGAATTCAAGCTGGACTTCAAAAACTGATTCTTCGTTATTTTCATTCACAGAAAGGAAATTTTCTTCAAAATCCGATATCAGTTCGTATTTATAGGGTGAATTAAGCAGGGCGCTAAAGGCATCTGCCGCCTCCTCCCAATTGTGCCTGAAAAGGTGCATTTTTCCAAGCAGCGCAAGAGCTGCACCACTGGTAGCCCTCCCGATATCATAATTATCATAGCTTACAGGAAGTGACTCTATTGCCTGGAGCAGATCTTTTTCAACCAATTTCCATACCTGACCTGTGCTGTCGGCCCTTGGCGATGTGAATTCATACCGGTCCTCCCAGCTGTCTTTAACAGGAACACGTCCAAAGAGAGTGACCAGTTCAAAATACGACCAGGCGCGCAAAAAGGCTGCTTCCCCAAGCAATCTTTCTCTGAGGTACTGATCGTGTTCGGTAGAGGGTACCCATTTACCTACTTTGTCAAATACAAGATTTGCTCTGAGAATAATCCTGTAATATGACCTCCATAAGCGATTGATGTGTTCATTGGCAGGTCCGTAAGTATAATTTGCAAATTCGGAAAGTGCCCCCTGCAGAGGCGGAGCCTGTTCAGCTTCATTTCCCAACAGATCGAAAATAAAATAATATTCACGTGCAAACAATCCCTGGAAATAAAAACCGGCATATGCCGCGTTCACAGCCTGCACGCATTGTTCAGCATTTGTAAAGTATTCTTCCTCGCTGTATGCATTCGGATTTTCAAGCAGCAGCTTATCCTCATTGCATCCTGTTAAGAAAATCAATAACAGCAAAAAGTTTCTTATAGTCTTCATGCTAAAAGCTTACGTTTACACCGAATAAAACCGATCTTGCCTGAGGATACTGTCCCACATCAATTCCCCTGCGGAGATTATAACGCTGACTGTCGCCTGAGAACTGTGAGCCGATTTCAGGATCGTATCCTCTGTATTTTGTCATTGTCAGTAAATTGTGACCGGTTATATAAACCCTGAATGAAGTTATGCCCAGGAGGGACAAGCTGGAAAGAGTACGTTCAGATAATGTAAATCCTATACTTATGTTTTTAAGGCGCTGATAAGATCCGTCTTCAATATATCGGTCCGATGGCCGGAGATTCTTATTGGGATCGTTTGCTATTGCCCTTGGCATCGATGTTACGTCACCGGGCTCTCTCCAGCGATCCAGCACATCATCTGAAGCGTTGAATGGTCTGATCATTCCCGTAAGCCAGTATGTATAGAATGCATTGAACACTTCATTACCATGAACTCCGAAAAATGTAAAGGAAATATCAAAACCTTTGTATGCCAATGAACCGGAAAGTCCGTAAATAAAATCGGGTGCCGGGTTTCCGATCATTTCCCGGTCCATATCCGTTATCCTTCCATCGTTGTTGAGGTCCTTAAACCTTAAATCTCCGGGCTTTGCAGCTTCCTGGTACAGCATTCCCGGAATTCCGGTTTTTTCAGCTGCCATCAGGTTGTCTGCATTAATTTCTTCCTGGTCTGAATATACCCTGTCGACCCTGAACCCGAAGAAATAACCGATAGGTTTTCCCACTTCCGTACGTGTAGTGCTGTATCCGAAATCATAATTTCCGTCGATAAGTGGTTGTCCCTGGCCAAGCGATGTCACCCTGTTGCTGAAATACGAAATATTTGCCCTGAAATTATATCTGAACCGGCCATCATTATTCTGAAGTGCAAGACTTGCTTCAACTCCTTTGTTCAACACGCTTGCGGCATTGATTGTCGGATCACCACCTCCGTCGTTCAGGCCCAATCCTACAGAGGGTGCTATCGGAAGCTGAACCAGTATATTATGAGTGTTCTTTGTAAAATAGTCTGCCACAAATGTCAGATGATTTTTAAAAAGACCCAGATCGATTCCCATATCGAAATTGGAGGCTGTTTCCCATTTTGCTCCTAATGATGGCAGAGAATTGACGGTTACACCTTTTACACTTGCCTGGGGATAGCCGAAGACATAGTTTATTTTGGAAGAATGTAGTATTGGCTCATAAGCATAATCACCGATCAGATCGCTGCCACTGCGTCCCCATCCTGCACGAAACTTCAGATTACTGATTCCGGTACTCCACATTTTAAAGAAAGGTTCCTGGCTTACCTTCCATCCTGCAGAAAATGAAGGAAAATTTCCCCAGCGGTTATCCGGTGAAAAGCGGGGGGAAGCATCTCTCCTAAAATTTGCCGTGAAAAGATACCTGTCATCAAAAATATAATTGAATCTCCCGAAATAGGATATAAGAACACCCTGCCATGCACCGGTTTCGTTGCCATCGATTTTGGTTGACTCCGCTACAGGCATTACACGGATCTGATCATTTGAGAAACCCCTCCCTTCGGCGGCCAGATATCTCCCGGTTGATTTTACGGGCATTGTATTACCGGCAATTATTGATATAGCCCTTTTCTCATTTGAGTTATTAAACTCCAGGATATGCTCAATATTAGGACTGATTCCCCATTCATAGCTCTCGTAAAGGATCGAAGGACTTTTCAGGTTACCGTTTTCGTTCTCCCTTATAAAACTGTAATGATAACTATGAGTGTAATCAAGATTAAATGTTGCCCTGTAAGTAAGGCCCTTCAGGATCTCCCATGAAGCATACATATTGCCCAGAAGTCTGAAATCTTTGTTCTCCTTCTCGGCAAGTCGAACTTTTGCAACAGGGTTCATGGCATCGTTCAGGTCGTTGATCGATGTTACTTTAGCAAAACCTCCTAAATTATTTGGATCTTCGACAGGCAGATAAGGAGGAATACGAAGAGCTGCCAGGAAAAGATCTCCATCAACCGGATAGAGTTTGATGAATGACACACCCAGATTTTCGCCGATTTTCAGTCGTTTGAGCAATTTGAATTCCGTATTGGACCGGAAAGAATATCGTTCAAATTGACTTCCTATAATAATACCTTCATGTTTGCTGTAGCCTCCCGATAAAGCATAAACGAAATAGCCGTTTCCTCCCGAAACGGAAAGGGAATGATCCTGTATTCTGCCAATTCTGAAAATTTCATCCTGCCAATCGGTCCTGTCGGTCAACGCATAGGGGGTAAAACTGCCATTATCATAAAGCTTTTGCGGCAACAAATCTTCAAGGCTTTTCCCCGGTGAACCATTTGCCTGGATGTCTTTCATAAGGTCGAGGTATTCAGCTGAATTGAGAACATCAATTCTTTTTCGTGCATTCGTAATACCGGTATAACTGCTGAAATTGAACCTGGGCATCCCAGTTCGTCCACGTCGTGTTGTAATGATGATCACACCATTTGCAGCACGCGTACCATAGATAGCAGCAGTGGACGCATCTTTCAATATCTGAATCGATTCGATATCATTGGGATTGATTGTTGCCAGCGGATTTGATTGTTCATCACCGTTTCCCCGGAATGTCAGACCATCTATTACATAAAGAGGATCAGTATTATAAATGGTCCCTGCGCCTCTGATCTTAATGGATACCCCTGCACCGGGAAGACCTGAATTATTAATCACTTCAACCCCTGCAGCTTTCCCCTGGATCATCTGGTCGAAGCTGATGTATCCTTTTCCTGAAAGTTCCCAACCGCTGAGTGAAGAAACCGATCCGGTAACGTCTCCTCTTTTCTGCCCTCCATAACCAACAACAATTACTTCATCGAGCCGGGCAATGTCCACATAGAGCCGTGCGTCGATAACCGATTTCCCTTCAATAGGAATCCTTTGAGTTACGTAACCTACAAATGACAAAAGCAATGTTGCGTTGGAAGAATCTGTGTCGAGCGTAAAACGGCCATGCAAATCAGTAGTGGTTCCGTTTCTCGTGCCTTCCTGAAGCACATTTACACCAATCAATGGCTGACCATCCGATGCGGAAACTACGGTTCCTGTAACAATGTGTTTTTCACGTTTTTTCAAGTTTTTGGAAGGCGTAATGACTATCATATCGCCATAAATGGTATAGCTCGCGTCAAACTGGGAAATAAGGTTGTCAAGAACCTGAGTGATGCTTATGCTTTTTGCATAAAGGCTGATTTCCTTGGCAACATCAATCTGGCCTACTTTATAGAATATATTATAATTACTTTGTTCTTCAATCAGATTAAATACATCCTCAACCGTTCCATTGGAAATATTAATGTCGAAAGTCTGAGACAGCAGTGTGAACTTTGAAATCAGAATTAAACCGAGAATGAGGACTATCCTATGTAATTTCCCTGAAAGCATCCGATAAATTATAGGAACCTTAAATTTATAGGAATTTAAAGCAAATAAAAAATAAAAAAAAGCCGCCCTTTTGAGGCGGCTTTAAATAGCAAACGTTTTTATCAATTCCAGTTATTGTTTACCTGGGCATCAAGAACGGGATTAGCATCCCTTTCACCCTGTGGAATCGGGAATAAGATATGGTAAGGTTTAACCGGTTGAACCCCATCGGAAGCCAACTTTTCTGCATTGATGGTTTCAGCCAAAATTCCCCATCGTACAAGGTCAAAAAACCTTGATTGTTCTCCAGCCAATTCGATTTGGCGTTCGTGACGAAGAATGGCACGCGCTTCAGCCTGCGTTCCGAGTGTTGTATATTCGAAAGCTCCTGAACGAGCACGAACATCATTGATGAGTGGTAATGCAAGATCAACCTGGTTGCTCTCAATATAACATTCAGCCAACATTAGCAGTACATCTGCATACCGTATCACCTGGCTATTGATGTAACTATCAGGATTACCGTAACTTGGTCTTGATTCATACAATTCATATTTCCGCCAGGAAACCTGACCACCCAGAATTACCGTATCATATTTTATCGGACCATTGTCACAATTCTCACAATAAATTGTATCACCACCATAGGTTCCGTCATCATAAAATGTTAGTTTAGCTCGTGGATCAACATAAGGATTACCGCTTTCGTCCTCATAGGAAAATGCAGCGATTAGTGCGTCAGATAAAACAACATTCCACCAATCTTTGAATCCATATTCCATAGCACGACCTGTATGAGTATGAGAACCCCCCCAGCTTTCCTGGCCGCCAAACATACCATAGGCGTTTCCAACACCCCAGCCCTGCCATTCACCATGCATAACTGCAAAAATGGTTTCCTTGGTCTTCATGTCATTTATAAACATGTCATCCAGAGATGAAGCGAGCTCATAATCAAATGGTGCTGCCTGCAGTTTGGTGAATTCTGCGATAGCTTCAGAATATTTCTGTTGGTATAAGTATACCTTCCCCAGCAATGCAATAGCTGCTCCTTTTGTAACTCTGCCATAATCAGGTATTGTTCCATCATCCTTCTCGGGATAACTTACCGGAAGAGGATCAACGGCAGCTATTAAGTTAGTTTCAATATCGGCCCAAATATCTGCCTTTGGATCCCTTGGTGATTGCAGAATATAATGATCAGCAAGAGTTCTTTTAAGGGGAACATCACCGTAACAGGTAACCAGCCAGAAATAAGCTAATGATTTAAGAAACTTAGCCTCACCAGCAATTCTAGATTTAAGTTCAATTTCCACAGGATCAGTTGGAGCCCATTTTTCGAGCACATCCAGTACGACATTTGTCCTGAAAACTAATTTATAGCAAGAATTAAACAGATAATTCAATTCGCTGCTGTTAGGATTATGTGTATACAGCGGAAAATCCAATAAGGAACCCTGCAAAGGAAAATTTTTGTCAGCATCATTACCAAAGAAGTCAAAAATAAAGTAGAATTCTCTTTCAAACATGCCCTGAAAGAGAAGAGGAGTATACATTGCCGTTGATGCTTCGGTCATGGTTGTAGCATTTGTAAAAAATGTCGATGCGTCATAATCATTCTCATTTTTGACATTGAGATAATCTTCGCTACATCCAACCACAAACAGGGCGGCAAAAATAATATTTAAAAGTTTTATTTTCATGTGGTTATAAATTAAAAGTTCAACTCAAGTCCTAACCTATAAACCCGGGGATTGGGACGATTGTAGAGATCAACCCCACGCTGGAATATATAATTGTCATCATCAGTTGGTGAATATGATGAGATCTCCGGATCATATCCTGAATATTTCGTAAAAGTGAGAGCATTCTGAACAGCAACATAAATTCTAAACTTGTCAAAAACACTCTTCATGGCAGGTACTGTATAACCAAGTGATATGTTCTTAACTCTTAAATAATTTCCTTTTTCTACATACCAGCTGGAGAAGAACAAGTTGGCACCTGAATTCTGACCTGCTCTTGGCATATCAGTTACATCTCCATCCTGTTTCCACCTGTCCAGAACTGCTGTTGTCTGATTGAAAGGCTTAGACATTCCTTCCCACCAGTAACGTGCACCATTAACCACATCTACACCAGCAACGCCGTGAAGCATTAATTGAAAATCAAGATTTTTATAGGATGCATTTAATACAGCACCATATTGCCATTTTGGCGAGGGATTTCCAATGTATGTACGGTCATTATCATCGATATAACCATTCCCATCTATATCTTTCCATACGCGATCCCCGGGTTTCATACCAACTTTGTACTCCGTAATGTCTCCATTTGTAGCATCAGCTGCACGGGCGTTCAAATCGTCTAGTTCGGCCTGACTTTTAACAACATGATCAAACACATAGCCATAGTATGAAGCTATTGGATGTCCGATATCCGTACGTGTCGAATTTCCTACACCGCCGGTGAACTCGCCTTTCAAAATTGGCAGATTGCCTACAGTGCCTAATGCGGTCACCTCGTTTACATTATAGGTAGTATTCAATGAAAGATCCCATTTAATCATTGAACTCATGCTGTTGTAATTCAAAGCAAGTTCGAATCCTGAGTTTTTCATACTAGCAGCATTAACCCATTGTGTACCCTGTTGTCCGGGATTTCCTAAACCTGTAGTAAGAGGGAGTAATATCTCAATAAGAAGGTCTTTATTTGAGCGGTTAAAATAATCGAATACAAAGTTTATTCGATTGCTTAACAAGCCAAGGTCAAATCCAACATCGACTTGAGTGGTTTCTTCCCATTTTAAAGAAGGATTAGGCATGCTATTAATAGTGGAACCATGGCTAAATGACAAATTATCTCCGAAAGAATATACTATATTATTTCCATTACCTTTCCAAACAGTAGATGTTGTTTTGAAAGGTTCAATATTATCATTCCCGGTTTTGCCATAACTTCCTCTAAGTTTCAGGTTAGAAACTGATGGAAGATTCCTCATAAAAGATTCTTTTGAAACTGCCCACGCAAGCCCTATTCCATAAAAAGTACCCCATTGGTTCTCCAGACCAAAAACACTCGTACCGTCTCTTCTTAATGTTGCATTCAGTACATATTTCTCTTTGAATGTATAGCCAATCCTTCCAAAATAGGATAATCTTGATTTTTGACTATTAAGTTCTGAGGCCTGAATGGATTTTGTATTGGCTACATCCACATCCTGAATCGCATCACTTGAATAATCTGAAGCAAGTACTGTTACGCTTCTGTAACGTTGGCCAGGTCCGAATGTGTTACCTATCGTAGCGTTAATATCATGATTACCAAATAATTTATTATAATTAAAATAATTCTCTAATAAAGCGCCATAACGGTAATTAAAATATTCA
>DATAEX010000143.1:0-5037 GCA_036257765.1 Bacteroidales bacterium | reverse complement strand
TGCCAGGTGATCTTCGGATTACAAACGATACGCTGATGAGTACGGTTTATCGCTATCCTGTGCCTGTGGTTGATTTCGGACTGGATGAAACGGAGTACATCGAAGATGTTTCCCTGGATATCGATGCGGGATATCATGCAGCGTATTTATATCAATGGCAGGATACGGCATGGCATAACAGTGTGTATACAGCCACGGAAAGCGGATTATATCATGCAAAAGTAACAGATACACGCACACAGTGTTACGATCGTGACTCGGTGATGGTATTCCTGATATACGGTGATGTGGGAGTCACCTGGACGGATATGCAGGAAAACGGATGCACGGGTGAATTTGACCAGGTAAAGGTGAGGATCACCAATCTGGGACCCTCAGTGATCGGAAGCAGTGCCCCGATATATGTAGCCTGTGAGGTAAACGGATCCCGGGTTACCATCGATACCCTGAGGCGCACGGTTAATTTCAATCCCGGAGCCAGTTTGGATCTGACGCTTTCAGGCAGTGTGGTGATCTCCACGGGAGGTGAAAGCCGAATATCATTCTATACACTGTACACACAGGACAAGAAACCGGGAAATGATACCCTCACATCGTTTTTTGATGCGCTTCCTGCGCCTGTAATTGATTTTGGCGATGTCAACGGTAATCTTACGGTGGATCTTCCCTATGTACTGGATGCAGGAGTGGGTCATCAGTCGTACCTATGGCAGGATAATTCCACGAATCAGACATACAATGTAACGGTGAAAGGACAATACAGAGTCACTGTAACCGGGACGAATGATTGCCAGACAACAAAGACGGTCCTTGTCAACATGCAATCGTCTGTTAATGATCCTGTATCTTCCGACTTGTATGTATATCCCAATCCGAATCAGGGTATGTTCCGGATAAAAATGACAGAATATGTTGGCGAAGCAACCATAAGGATACTAAACAACAATGGACAGGTAGTTTATCTTCGTACCCTGACATCGGAAGAACTGAACCATGGAATGATCGACGTTCAGAGCCTGTCAGAGGGAATATATTATCTGTTGTTGCAAACGAAAGATGGATTATTAAAAGGAAAAATTGTGATAAATTAGTTTCCCCTCCCTCCATGATAATTGTCCTGTTTTCGGCCTTGATTTGATTTTAATTTTAGGCTGACTTTTTTGGAAATACAATGTTCAATACATGGTTAGTTAAATTGCTGGATATTCTGCCTCGCGATGTGGTCTGGATTTTCAGCAAACGATACATTGCTGGCAAAGAGCTCAAAGATGCCGTAAATGTCACCCGAAGGCTAAACAGCCAGGGAATAAAGGCTTCTATGGACCTCCTTGGTGAATTTCAAACCAGGGCGGAGAAGGTTCAATATTACAAAGAAGAATATATACGACTGATTGAAACATCTGTTGATAAAGGCCTCGACAATTCCTTTTCTGTAAAGCCTACCATGTTCGGACTTTTACTTGATGAAAAAAAGTGTTATGAGAATATTCGTGAAATAGTTGCAAAGGCAGCTTCACTCGACAGATGTATAAGAATTGACATGGAAGACAGTCAGTGCACTGACAGGGAACTTGATATTTATAAAAGGTTGGTTGAGGAATTCCCGAAGCATGTTGGGATTGTGTTGCAGGCATACCTGAAAAGAACGATTGATGATCTCAACAATCTGGCATTATTCGATAAAGGCAGAGGACTCATTAATGTTCGTATTTGTAAGGGAATTTATAATGAACCTGCTGAAATTGCTTTTAAGAAAAAGGAAGAAATCAATCTGAATTTTCTGAATGATCTTGAGTTCATGTTGAAAAATAATATTTACGCTGCGATTGCAACTCATGATAGAAAACTTGTTCAGGGGGCTTATGACCTGTTATCAAAACATAATGTACCAAATGAACGATTTGAGTTTCAGATGCTGTATGGTGTAACGCCTGATTTAAGGAAATCAATCGTGGACAAAGGTCATACCATGAGAGTTTATGTTCCTTACGGGAAAGACTGGTATAATTACTCTACCCGGAGATTACGTGAAAATCCGCGGATGGTAACCCACATTATTAAAGCACTTTTCTTCAGGGGATAATTAATTTTTAGGTACCTGAGCTTTATTTTGCCTGAGATTCTCAAGCAACCATTTTTTGAATTCAAGCTCGACAAGGTATATTCGGATAACTTTTTTTGCCGGAAGTATGAGCATGAATTTTTCTGTATATGTTTCAAGCAAAAGGGTTTCTTCTTTTTGAAAACCAACATATTTCGCTATCATAATTTTGGCCTCATCCTCAGTCATATTTACCTGGTTGGCTTCAAAATACTGAAGCAAAGTATTGCGGTCGCGTGTGATTTTATCTCTTCGGTTCTGAAAGTCATTATATACCGGCCAGAATTTGCTTGATTCTTCAGCAGTAAGCTGAAGCTTTTCGTTGAAAAACGCAACTTTCTGTTGTTGGAGGTTATCCTGGCGTTCGCTTCTGGCAGTTTGCGACAGAAGGCAAGTTGAATTCAGAAGAACTGCCAAAGGCAGGATTAATATTCTGAATAATGTTTTTGTCATAAAAACAGGTAATGTTATAAAGCGTTGATCAATTCACTTTCGTTTAAATCCTCATTTAAAAGATAATCAATTACCTCTTCACTATTGGGTGCTTCATAACTGTTTATAGCTTCATAAATCATTTCCTCATTAAACGAGTAAATATCATTTTCCACGAGAACCGATATTTCACTTTGAAGAGGGCTCTGTTCAATATTGTCTGAAGGGTTCCTCAAAATAAGGTACACTGAAATTACGGCTACAATAACCAAAATTGCAGCCGCAGCGTACCGGTTCAGGGCAATAATATCAAACTGGTTTTGCTTAACTTGTTTCTCCGGTAATTTTGTTACCAGTTTGTCCGGAAAAGTTTCAAAATATCCGTCAGGAACCTTGAATGGAATAGCATTTGTGATTCCGGGAATGTTCTTTATTTTGACTTTCTGGTTCATAATTCGGATTCGCTGATCTTTTGACTATTAAATGTATAAAAGGTTTAATGTTCAGCGATATATTTTTCTATTTTTTTTACAGCATGGTGAAATGATGCCTTAAGCGCTCCCACTGATGTATCAAGTATTTCTGCCATTTCTTCATATTTCATTTCATCGAAATACTTCATATTGAAAACAATCCTCTGTTTCTCGGGTAATTCAAGAATAGCTTTCTGTAATTTCAGTTGCAGTTCATCGCCGTTTATCAGCGGATCATTTTCAATCATTCCGGAAAGCTGCTTTTCTACGTCAATTATAGGAAGAAAGAACTTTTTTCTTTTATTGCTGAGAAAAGAAAGTGCTTCATTGGTGGCTATTCTGAAAAGCCAGGTAAAGAGGCTGGCGTCTTCTCTGAATGATTCAAGAGCATTCCAGGCCTTAATAAAAGTATTCTGCAGGAGGTCATCCGTATCATCATGATTGATTACCAGCTTTCTGAGGTGCCAATACAATCTTTTCTGATATTTTGAAACAATCAGCTTAAAAGCAGATTCACGGTTTTGCGCTTCGCGGTAAAGCAGCATCAATTCCTTATCACTGAGATCAGATGCTTTTTCAGCCATGAATTATTGACCCAAAAATTAAATTAACATTTAGATGTTAAACCTTTGCATTGGTTTAATCCAGGTATTTCAGTATAACTGCACAACCTCAGTGCTACCCGACCTTACTTCAAAAGTTTTATTAACCGTATATAAAGTTTGTTTTGCATTCAGAGCTCTGAAAACCACCCTGTATTTTCCAGGTTGCAACTGTAAGGTTTCGTTTTTTACCGTATTGTCAAGATTATAAATCCATTCTTCGTCTGAGTTGCTTTTACGCAGATATATACTGCCGAATCCTATGGATGAGCGCAAAAGTGTTACAAGGCCAGGCCTGGCTATTTCAACTGTTGTTGTATGGCTTTGCTTTATTTCAACATCGTTGAGATAGATCCTTGGCAAAACAGGCACTTCAATGTCGTATTTTCCAGTAATGTATTTTTCCTCAAAATACATTTTCTGGACATTCAAAGTTTTCATATCGCCTGATTTCCTGACAATAAATTCTAATCCACGGTATTGAAGAGCATCTGAAGTTTTTAAAACAAGCTTTCCCTGTGGAACTTCAGCTGCAATTATTGTATGCTTACCTGCTACCAGTTTAATATTATCCACATCAACCGGAGGAAGCGTGTGAACACGCATCCTGTATGTTGGTAAATGATCAATCGTAAGAGTATCGGGTAGTCCGTGGTGATTAAGGGTATGGATATAATTGTAATATATTTTTCCTGAATTGTTGTCGTAAAGCGTACAATTTACGTTTGTTTCGGTTGGGTAGCCGTTTTCATCCAGCAGGTTGATCTGTGCAGTTGTGGCATCAAGCGCCTGGCTGATCACCACATGCATTACCTCCGGTAGTTTTTCCTCATAGTTGGCATTATAATAGTTACCAATGCAACTGAAAGTTTGCTCAAAATTCTCATCAATTCCAATTCCAATAACGAATGGTTTAAGGACTATTCCTTTCCGCTGGAGATCCTGTGATACCGCACAGGCATCACCGTCACAGGCTTCAACGCCATCTGTTATCAATATAATAATGTTCCGGCAGTTTTCGATATCCGGAGGAAAATCACTGCCTCCAAGTTCAACTGAATTCGCAATGGGAGTGGTTCCCTTGGGAATGATATACCGCAATTTCTGACGTATAAGTGGTGCGTTATCTTTGGCAAATGGAACTTCGAGCTTTGTATCATTGCAATTCTGGGGGGGAACCGGACTTTGATGTCCATACAGGCGTAATGCCATTTTCACATTGGGAAGTTGCTCAAGGCTATCAATTATGTCAATCAGCACCCGGCGCGCTATATTAATCTTTGTTTCCTTTTGCCAGGTGCCACCCATGCTTTGGGATGCATCGAAGATAAAAAGTATGCGCGTTTCCGGTACTTTATATTTAGGTGGAGCCTGAGACAGTAATTCTGAATTGAAAATAAAAAGACTGATAAGCGTAACCATGAAGCCA
>DATAEX010000142.1:0-4214 GCA_036257765.1 Bacteroidales bacterium | reverse complement strand
ATCATTAATAATTCCATTATGATCGCGGTCTACAGGAAGCGGATCTCCCGGCCTGACTACCCTTGATCCTATCTGAAGCCCTGCCACATACGCCGAATCTTCCTGCTGTACGATACGGTCAAACTGATATACATAAATATTATTCAGGGATTCACCTATAAACAAGTTTCCTTCACGCTGTATTTCATTGTTTGAATAACCGCCGAGGTTGTAGATTTCGGTAACATTGCCGTACAGCCTGGTGATCTTGTTCCTGTCGGATGCAATGTTAAAGGAGAAGTCCCAGTTAAATTTCCGGTTCTTTATGATGCCTGCGTTTAATGAAAACTCCACACCATGATTCTCCATTGCCCCTACATTATCGAGTTGCCTCAGATAACCCGATGTGGGCGCAATACTGCGTTCCATCAAAAGGTTTTCATTGTTTATTTTGAAAAAATCCAGCGTAAGATCGATTCTGCCTTCCAGGAATCCGGCGTCAAGTCCCAGGTTTATCTGCTTCTGATTTTCCCATCTCAGGTCAGGATTGCCATACCGGCCACCGTTGGTGAAAATATTCGATTCCATTGAAATGGACGGATTATACAGGGTCATATAGCCATAGTTCGGCACATTCTGGTTTCCGGCAATTCCATATCCCAACCTTAATCTCAGGTTGCTGATCATACGGAGGTTTTCCATGAAGGCTTCACGCGAAATAACCCATGAACCGGCAACTGATGGGAAGAATCCCCACTTGTTTTCCGGACCGAATCTGGATGAACCGTCCGTGCGGCCTGTCAATGTGAGATAATACCGGCTGTTGTAAGTGTAATTAACCCTTGCCAGAAATGACATCAGCGAGTAACTCGAAAAATCGGAAGACAAGTAGAAGTTTTCTTTGTCTGAAGCTCCACTGGTATAACGATATGAGAACAGATCGTTATGGTAGCCATTCGCATTTTGCTGATTAAAATTGGAATCGAAATAGGACATATTGGAGCCCAGAAGGACATTCACCTTATGTTTTTCAACAAACATATGCTCATAGGAGATCGAATTATCCCACTGCCAGTTGAAGCCTTTGCTCTTCACCTGGATCGACTGTCCGTCATAAGTGGATTTATACGATTGTGTTGAAGTTGTGGGATAATACGAGTAATCTTCAGTCTGCAAAAGGTCTGCAGAGAAGGTCGACCGTATATTCAGATCTTTTAAAGGGGTGATATTGATATAATTGGTTGACAGAATTCTGTTTGAAAGATAATCCCTGTCGATCTGAAGGTCCCTTAATGGATTTGAGCTGCTCTGATTATCAATCTTCCCTTCTTTCATGTACCAGTAATCTTCGGAGATGGGAAGCAAAGGACAAGCCCTTAGAGCGGTTATAAACATGCCGTCATTGGCTACAGGATTCTCTTTCGAAAAAATTAACGAATTGTTAGAACCAACCTTTAGCCATGAACGGAGATTCTGTTCAAGATTCAGCTTTCCGGTCATTCTCTTGTAACCCGACTGGACAATCTGACCTTTTTGCTGGTTATAGCTGAAACTCAGGAAATAAGTACCGTTCTCATCACCCCCGGAAAAGCTCAGGGCATGGTTTTGCTGTAATCCTTTCCGTGTTATCGGGTCCAGCCAGTCATAAGTACGGCCGCTGGCGTATGATTCAAGCTCATCTTTCGAAAAAATAAGATTTTTTATCGGGTTGTCGGTGGTTAAGCTGCTGGTGATGTATTTTTCCCTGTCTTTTGTGGGATTTTTATCCATGTAGGCATTTGCATAAGCGTCTACCCTCAGATCATACAATTCGTTGCCTGTAAGTAATGGCATCTCTTTTGAAAAGCTCTGTGCACCAAACCAACTGTCGAGCGTAACCGATCTCACACCCTTTTTACCTTTCTTAGTGGTAACCACAACAACGCCATTGGCACCACGGGAGCCGTATATTGCTGTTGCAGAGGCATCTTTTAGAATATCGATGCTGGCAATATCATCAGGATTAAGCATTTCAAATCCGCCGTCAATCACCAGCCCATCAATTACATAAATCGGATTTGTGCCGAATTGTATGGAATTATTACCCCGGATTTTTATCGTTGCTTTTGATCCGGGCCTTGGATTATTTTCTATATATACGCCCGGTACTTTTCCCTGGATGGCCTGGTTAATGTTTCCCGTAGATGTCATCTTGAGTTCATCCGAGGATACCCGGGATACAGAACCTGTAAGATCTGACTTTTTCACCAGGGTGCCAACAATTACAACTTCGGCTATTTCACTGGCATCCTCCATCAGCATGATCTTGATTGGTTCGGCATTTTCAATGGTAATTTCTTCGGTTAGGTAACCGATAAAGGAGAATCGTAAAACGGTTCCTGCAGTCACATTCAATTTGAAATTGCCGTCCTTATCCGTTATTGTGCCCGTACCCGGTACATTGGTAACTGCCACATTTACCCCCGGCATAGGGACATTTGTGGCAAAATCAAGCACTGTTCCTTTTACGGTAAATTCCTGTGCCCTCACCGGACATGCAAATACCATCAGGAAAAATGCAATTAAAATAAAAGCTGAATTTCTCATCATCACTGTTTTTTAATTCTTCAGGAATTTTAACTCACTCTTTATATTACCCGACCAAACAGATAATAAGTATATCCCGTCAGGATAATCCTGTATGGGTATTTGGCATGTATTTGAACCTAAATCACTTTTTATCAGGTAATTTCTTCCGTTTATATCGATCAACCGAACCACCTTCAGGTCATACCGGCTTTCGATCATTACCAGTTGGGCTATGGAATCGTACCACGACCTCACTTTCTCATTATCTATATTGATTTCGACTGTTCCGGTTGCGGAAATCGGCTCTATGTGAACAACAACGCCACCTCCTCGCGATAAAGCGCAGTTCAGCATCGATTCATTATTTATGGTTTTTTCTTCAATCATATAGGACATGGCAGAAACCGTAGAAGATCTTGTATCTCTAAGAATAACCGCCTTGTATTCTATACCCGGCGACAAAAACGCACAATCAATCACAAGGTCTCTTTCTGTTAGATTAGTCATTGCGCCTACATACCAGGACTCACCTTTCTTACGGGCCATTACTGCATATTCTCCCACTTCCCCTGCCAGGGGCAGGGTCTGATCCCATGTTGTGGGAATTCCCGCAATAAAATCTGTCAATTCCGGATATTTTTCATATTCTGTGGGTGCGTCACATAAATAGGCAAGTGTTTGATCATACACCACATACATTGCCATTTCATGAGCTCGTGTTCCAATTGTTTTGGGTACTCCAACCGGAATGGGAGTAAACTGTTCATAATGAACATTTCTGAGTGAACCGGGTGTATAATCGAGCGTACCTGCCAGCATACGCATAAAAGGAAACTGCAAATGATAGTTCGGATTTGCGGAGTAATCCCATTTGCTGCATTCGGCTCCGCGAACAGCTTCAAAATTGACAATATTGGGATATGCCCTTTGCAATCCCGTCGGCTTTGCACAACCATGAAAGCTAACTATCAGGTTACGTTTGGCACATTCGGATGCAATGAGCTCGAACCATTGTATGGCCAGTTGGTCGTCCCTTTCGATGAGATCAACCTTGATACCGGCAGCTCCGTATGATTTAAATGTATCAAGGATCCGCGGGTTAACCACTACAAGGTTGAAGTAATACCAGAGTATTACTTTCACGTTTTTTGAAGCAGCATATTCACACAGTGGCCTCACATACAAGGTGCTCCATCCGGCATCGAGTGTAATATATTCGATACCATGGGCGGCAGCAAAATCAATATAGTATTTATATAGGGTCAGACCAAGATGATCAGCTCCCGAAGGAAAGGAAACACCGCTGAGTATGGCATCGTGCCACCATTCCCAGACCGATTTACCTGGCTTTACCCATGAGAAATCGCCCTCAACCTGGGGTTTGGATAATTTATAGATCAACTCATTATTCAGCAGATCTTTATCCTGGGTGGATACTATAAACACTCTCCATGGAAAATCCCTGTTTCCGCTTGTACGGGCTATATAATCATATCTTTCTAGTACACGCTTATATTCATAGTCCCCTGCCTTTACTGTTTTCGGATATTCTGCCCATTTCCCCCTAAGCCTGTCATTGCCTGCTTTACTTACAAACATACCCGGATAATCATTCAGGTCAGATTCTGCAACTACAAGGCAGATATTTTCTTCGGGATATTTTAAAA
>DATAEX010000136.1:0-6422 GCA_036257765.1 Bacteroidales bacterium | reverse complement strand
CATTGAACTAACGATCATTTGGTAATTAAAAATATAATCGAGCTTTGACAACTGAAAAAATAAAATGGGGATGATCAGAAAGAATATACCTCCTCCCACAATATAACCAGCTATAAACCGAACAGCTCTTTTCATAACAAGAATAAGGTAAGTTGTAAATATAAAAATAATAATAATTTTAATTTTGACACCCCGGCGGGGTGGGGGTACCCCGGCGGGGTGGTCTGATTATGTTAAATAGAATTATCAAGGATCATGGACGGCTTGTCCTGCTTACGACCGGTGACATCATAGCGCTCTATTATCTTCATTTATTGGTATCGGGGCCATACCGCCGTTTTCCTTATACCTGGCAACCTTCTGACGCTTTCAAATGCAAAACATGTATATGTAATGGGTACCACCCCAATGGGTACCACCCCGGCGGGGTGTCTGCAGGTAGCGTCAATATTGGGTTGTGAATATTTAGGCGTTTGTAAACGTTTGTACACGAATAAATGGTTGTGAACTGTTTTGATATGCAAAACATGTATATGTAAGGAGGTGGTGAGGGAGATATTAAAAAATCGTTAACTTTCCATTCCATTATAATTTGAATCTTTTTAAACTGAAATCTATGTTAACCCGTCGGAATTTTTTGTCAAGGAGTCTCGCTGTTGCCGCTGGAACAGGAATTCTCACAACTATGTCAAAACCAGCTTTTGCCGGATGGAAAGGTGCCAATGAAAAACTGGTGGCTGGTGTGATTGGAATTAACGGTATGGGGTTTGCCGATTTAAAGGCTTTCTTAAATCAACCCGATACAGAATGTGGCGCTATATGTGACGTGGATGAAAATGTCCTGAACTCAAAGGCAGCTGAAATTCAAAAACTGCAGGGCAAAAAACCTGCGGTTTACAAAGACTTCAGAAAGCTGCTCGAGGATCCTTCGATCGATGTGGTTATAATCGGAACACCCGACCATTGGCACTGCCTGCCTTTTATCTATGCATTGCAGGCCGGAAAAGACGTATACTGTGAAAAACCTCTGTCCAACACCATCGAGGAAATTGAACTCATGGAAAAGGCAACAAAAAAATATGGTAAAATCGTTCAAATCGGACAATGGCAGCGAAGTGATCCGCACTGGCAGGAGGCCGTTGCATTTGTCCATTCCGGTAAGCTTGGAAAGATCCGTACCGTGAGAGCCTGGTCGTACCAGGGATGGATGAAATCAATTCCGGTTTTACCCGATGAGCCTGTACCATCGGGTGTTGACTATGATTTCTGGCTTGGTCCGGCACCTTCCCGTCCCTTTAACCGCAACCGGTTCCACTTTAATTTCAGATGGTTCTGGGATTACGCAGGCGGAATGATGACCGACTGGGGAGTTCATATTCTTGATTATGCGCTTTTCGGAATGAAAGTCAGTCAACCTAAATCGATAATGGCAATGGGAGGAAAATATGCCTATCCTCAGGATGCTTCGGAAACGCCTGATACACTGCAGGCATTATTTGAGTTTGACGGATTTACTTTGCTTTGGGATCACGGCATCGGTATTGACGGTGGATATTACGGCCGTTCGCATGGTGTTGGCTTTGTCGGAAATAACGGGACGCTTGTAGTTGACCGTAACGGTTGGGAAGTTATTCCGGAGCCAGGTGACGGTAAACCATTAATGGAAAAAGTCCTTTTGAAAAAAGGTAGCGGAAAAGGACTTGATAATCATATGAAAAACTTCATTGCCTGCATAAAAGACAGAAATATAACTCCCAATGCAGGAATTGAGATCGGTGCCAATATCGCCCGTGTTGCCAATCTTGGAAACATAGCCTTTAAGACAGGCAGGAGGCTCTACTGGAATGGCGAAGCGGTAAAATTTGAACATGATAATGAAGCGGATATGCTTATTAAGGCTAACTACCGCAAGCCATGGGAGCTGCCGAAGATATAATAAGCAGGGAATTCCAGATATTTATCAAACCCGCCGGTCCATGCTGTAATCTCAATTGTTCCTATTGTTATTATCTTAATAAAGCTGATTTATTTAAAGAAGGGAATATTCCTTTTATTGATGAGAACCTTCTTGAAGTTATCTTAAAACAGCAGATTGAAGCAACCACCGAACCGGTAATTATTTTTTCATGGCATGGAGGTGAGCCCTTACTTGCAGGGATTGATTTCTATAAAAAAGCAGTTTCGCTTCAAAAAAAATTATGCCCGGCAGAAAAGAAAATAATTAATGGAATACAAACGAACGGTACGCTATTAACTGCCGGTTGGTGTGAGTTTTTAGCCGAAGAGCATTTTGTTGTCGGAATCAGTCTGGACGGACCTGAGAGATTGCATGACAGGTACCGGAAGAGAAAAGATGGTACAGGAACTTTCAGGAAGGTAATTGATGGATTTGATCTTCTTGTAATTCACGGACTGGAGCCCGAGATCCTTTGTGTTGTGAATTCAATAAATTCCGGATATCCGGCTGAAGTATATGGTTTCTTCAAACAGCTCGGCGCAACCTATTTAACATTTATTCCGTTAGTTGAACGCAGTGGTAACACAGTAAGCGGATTATCGGTTCAGCCCGAAGCATTCGGAAAGTTCCTGTGCTCTATTTTCGACGAATGGCTGGTGCATGATGTCGGCAACATCAAGGTGCAGATTTTTGAAGAAGCATTACGGACGGCATTTAATCAGGATCATACGTTATGTATTTTCAAACCGGTTTGCGGAGGTGTTCCGGTTATTGAACATAACGGGGATTTTTATTCATGCGATCATTACGTAAATCACGAAAATCTGATCGGGAATATCAGAACCTCAACTATTGCCGGAATGCTTGACGGCCAAAGGCAACGAGCATTCGGCAGATTAAAGCATGATAGTTTGCCTTCGTATTGCAGGGAATGTGAAGTGGTTGACATGTGTAACGGCGAATGTCCGAAGAACCGGTTCTCAATTACTGTTGACGGTAAGCCGGGATTGAATTATTTGTGCATGGGGTACAAAAGATTTTTCAATCATTGCAGACCGTTTGTGGATGAAGTGGCAAGGGCTTTTAATAGAAAAAGTGACGAGTAACAAGTAACGAGTAATAACTGACTGGTCACTTGTTACTAGTCACTTGTCACTCTTAACTACAATTCTATTCCAGTTTAGCTTTAAAGAACGTTACAGTTCTTGTCCATGCCAGTGCTGCGGCCTGGGCATTGTAGCGCTCGGGATTGGAATCGTTGTTGAAAGCATGTTTGGCACCGTCATAAATATAAATTTTGTATTCGATGCCGGCTTTTTTCAATGCTTCCTCGAAGGGCTGTATTCCTGCATTAATGCCCGGATCATCACCTGCATAATGGGCCATTACCGGAGCTTTTATCTTCGGAACATCTTCAACGGCCGGTGTACGGCCATAATATGGCACTGCAGCCTTAAGTGTCGGTGCATTTACCGCCACCTGGTTTGTCATGGCTCCGCCCCAGCAGAAACCGGTGCAGCCTACCTTGCCATTGGAAAGCGGATTCGTTTCAAGATACCTGACTGCAGCAACAAGGTTTTTTACGGTATCTTCCGCGTTAAGCTGGCCGATCATATCACGGGCCTTATCCGGATCGTTATCAGGCGTACCGCCAAGTGGTGTTAGAGCATCCGGAGCCAGCGCAAGAAATCCTTCCTTTGCCATCCGTCGTGTAACATCTTTAATATGCGGCTGTAATCCCCTGTTTTCGTGAATTACAATTACTGCAGGGTATTTTTTCTTTTTTTCAGGTCTTGCCATAAAGGCTTTGATCTGGCCTGTCTGCCCCGGATAATTGAGTGATTCGGTTACGATTCCCGTTTCATCTTCAGGTGGAGCAGCAGCTTTCAGGTAGTTGTCCTCCAGCAGGGGAAGCAATGCAGAGGAAGCGGCGGCACCTCCGGCATACAGGGTAAGCCGGCGCAGAAAATCACGGCGGTTCGTCGCGCCACTCCTGTACTCGTTGTAAAGATTTTTGATTTGTTGATTCATGGTGGTATTATTTGGTTTGATTTTAGAATGTGCTTGCAATGGCCTTTACTGGATCAAGGCGTGCAGCGGATAAAGCCGGCATAAGCCCTGCAATAAGTCCCACCGTGCTGCTGATCAATAATCCGGTTATTATATTTCCCATGCTCAGAAAAATCTCGAATCCCTGTCCTTTAGCTAAAAAAGTTCCGATATAAATAAGTAATAATCCAAGTAATCCACCTATAAGTGACAGTAATACTGATTCATTCAATACTTCAAGAATGATATAATAGCTTTTGGCACCCAGTGCCTTCTGGATGCCAATAATATTCGTCCTTTCCTTTACCGAAACGAACATAATATTCGCAATTCCAAAGGCTCCCACAAGTACTGCAAAGATTCCGATAAACCATCCGGCAACATTAACCACGGCAAAGATCTGCTCTATCATGCCGCTCATGAGGCTTGTCTCATTCAGTGCAAAATTGTTTTTTGTACGCGGGCTAAGTCGCCTTATGGACCTCATGTTTAACTGAAGTTCTTCTTTAAGCTCATCTACTGAAAAACCTTCGACGGGTTTGATCCAAATCTGCGGATTCGCATTATCTGTGGTCATATCTGCAACGGTCGCAAAGAACCTTACAGGTATAAGTATCACATTATCCATGCTTCCGCCGTTTAAAAGTGATTTGCCTTCTTTTGAAAAAACACCTACAACCGTTGCATCTTTCCCTTTAAAACGTATACTGCGCCCGAGCGGGTTCTGTCCCTGGAATAATTCTTCGGCAATTGTATATCCGATCACACATATGTTCCTGCCCGAATTAATCTCGAGTGCCGTGAGGAATCTTCCCCGGGCCAGGTCAAAGCTTCTGATAACTTCGAATTCTTCAGAAACGCCCCATATCTGTAAATTTTCAGCCGTATTATCCAGGTATTCGATATCAGCTTGTGTAACTCCAAGGAAGCAAGCTGCCTGTATCTTGTCCATCCGGCTTTTCAGCGCATCATGTTCACGCATTGTGACTACAGGCCGGTTAAGATATTCCCACCATGCGAATTCAGTCCCTTCTTCAGGTGCCCACGGCCATTTCTCAACCACAACCACATCGGTACCAAAAGAGTCGAGTGATTTCTTCATGTTTGATTTCATGGAATCCAGGACCGAGAATACGGATATTATTGAGAAAATCCCTATTGTGACACCAAGCAGGGAGAGCAAGGTTCTTAATTTATTCAGGACAACGGTTCGGTAGGCTGATTGTAAACTTTCATGCAGTAAAAAGTACCAGCGCATGTGAAATTCTTTTATCAGTAACAAAGATATGAAACCACTGTTTATTTTATCAAAAAATTAATATCTTGTGGCGCTGACAAACAACCCCGTCCTGATACCGTTTTATGCGGGTATTCAGGACATTACCACAAATCATTAATCACCCTGAACATGAACAAAAAAATTAAAACAGCGCTGATCTCAGTATTTTACAAGGATCAGCTGGAAAAGATTGTTAAAAAATTGGATCAACAAGGCGTTTCAATAATTTCAACGGGCGGAACCAAAGAGTTCATCGAAAAACTCGGTATCAGGGTGACCGCAGTTGAAGAACTTACGGGATATCCTTCAATACTGGGCGGAAGGGTAAAGACCCTTCATCCGAAAATTTTCGGCGGCATTCTGGGAAGAACCGGATTTAGTCCTGATGTAGCCGATATGAAGAAATATGAAATAAACCCGATCGACCTTGTTGTTGTTGACCTGTACCCGTTTGAGGCAACTCTTGCTTCAGGAGCAACCGATGAAGACATCATTGAAAAAATAGATATCGGAGGAATTTCACTTATTCGTGCAGCTGCCAAGAATTACGAGGACGTTGCGATAATTCCGTCAAAAGAGCAATATGGCTATCTCCTTGACATCCTTAATAATCAGGATGGATCGACAACACTTGAGCAGCGCAGGCATTTGGCCCTGGAAGCTTTTGCAGTGACATCTCATTACGACACTGCAATCTACGGATATTTCAACAGGAAAAAAGAGAAAATGGCATTCCGTAAAAGCATCAATCAGGCACGGCAATTACGGTATGGTGAAAATCCGCATCAGCAGGGAACTTTCTATGGCGATTTTGATGCCATTTTTGAGCAGATCCACGGCAAAGAGATTTCATATAACAATCTTCTCGACATAGAAGCAGCAGTTTATCTGATCGATGATTTTTCTGATATTACATTTGCAATACTTAAACACAACAATGCATGCGGAGTGGCTTCAAGGCCTCTCCTGCTGGATGCCTGGAAGGACGCTCTTGCCGGTGATCCGGTCTCAGCTTACGGGGGCATCCTGATCACGAACGGAAAGATCGATGCTGTCACAGCTGAAGAAATCGATAAGCTATTCTTTGAGGTAATTATTGCTCCGGCCTACGAGGATGATGCACTTGAATTATTAAAA
>DATAEX010000133.1:0-2438 GCA_036257765.1 Bacteroidales bacterium | reverse complement strand
TTTTAATATGGAATCTTATACAGTTGTTGACTTAATATTTGGAGAAGAAAGAGGCACTGAAACTTTACGGGGCGATACTGTGAAGGATTTCAGGATTTTTTCGGCCGGAATGTTGAATAGCCTTGACAGATTTACAGGTTCAGGAGGAAATCTATTTATTTCCGGTGCTTATATCGGAACCGACATGGTGGAAAACAGCGATTCATCGGCTATTCATTTTGCTGCGGACGTATTGCATTACATCTGGAGAACCAATCATGCGACGTCAATAGGCACTGTTGTTTCTACGGATCAGGGGAGATCGGTATTCCCTTCGAAAATTGCCTTCAATACGGATTTCGGTACCGGTATTTATCGTGTCGAATCGCCTGATGCCATAGAGCCTGTAGGACAGGACGCTTTCAGGATTTGCAGGTATGAATCGGGAAGTACAAGTGCAGGAGTAGCTTATAAGGGTGCGTATAAAACTGTAACTTTAGGATTCCCTTTTGAAACGATAATCACAGAAGCCGACAGGAATGAGGTAATGAAAAGAGTGATTGAGTTTTTAGAAGAGTAAAAAAGACAACCCCATGAAACCACTAACCATCTTCCTCCCACTCAGCGCTCCGGAAATCCTTGAGAAAAATCTGAATGAGTTCAATTCCTCAGGGCTGATAAATAAAATTTTTGTGCTTGTCCCCAGGAACAGTTCACCGCCAATTCCGGAAGGAATTCATACCCTTGAAATTGATACACTTTATTCTTCAGACACTGTTCGAAAAATTGCAACGCACGCTGTTACTGCATATGCATTACTCTATATTAAAGAACAGCCTTTAAGTATCGGGCCATCTTCCCTGCACCGGATGATACAGGTTGCTGAAAATACAAAATCAGCAATGATATACTCCGATTATTATTCAGTTAAGGATAACCAAACCTATCCGTCGCCCGTCATCGACTATCAGCAGGGCAGTCTCAGAGATGACTTTAATTTTGGCCCCTTGTTGTTTTATGATACATCTGCCCTAAGGGAATCAGCATCCGCGATGCAAAAAGATTATATCTATGCCGGCATTTATGATTTACGGCTGAAGCTCTCACAGAAATACCAAATATTTCACTTACCTGAATTCCTTTACACAGAAACCGAAACGGATACAAGGAAATCCGGTGAAAAACAGTTTGATTATGTTAATCCCCGGAACCGCGAAGTTCAGATTGAAATGGAAAAAGCCTGCACTGACTTTTTAAAAGAAACCGGCGCCTGGCTGGAGCCTCATTTCCGGGATGTCAATTTTAACGAAATGGATTTCAATACTGAGGTTTCCGTAATAATTCCTGTAAAAAACCGGGTGAATACCATATCAGATGCCATTCGTTCTGTATTATCTCAAAACACATCTTTTACGTTTAATCTGATCATTGCAGACAATCATTCAAATGATGGAACAACCGAAGAAATAAGGAAATTCAGTAATGACAAAAGGGTGGTACATATAATACCCACCCGCACCGATCTGGGAATAGGCGGTTGCTGGAATGAAGCCATCCTTAATGAAACATGTGGAAAATTTGCCGTTCAGCTGGATAGCGACGATCTTTATATCGATGAAAATGTACTAGAAAGGATAGCCGCGGCCCTTTATGAACAGAAGTGTGCCATGATTGTAGGAACATACAGAATGGTTAACTTTAACCTTGAAGAACTGCCTCCGGGAATAATCGACCACCGTGAATGGACACCGGATAATGGAAGGAACAATGCTTTGAGAATTAACGGGCTTGGTGCGCCAAGGGCTTTTTATACACCGGTAATAAGAAGCATAAGGTTTCCTAATGTCAGCTATGGTGAGGACTATGCAGTAGGATTAAATATTTCACGTTTTTACAGAATTGGGCGAATTTACGATCCGCTTTACCTTTGCAGACGGTGGGAGGGAAATTCCGACGCTGCCCTGGATATTCAAAAGCTCAATACTTACAATTTCTATAAGGATAAAATCAGAACAATAGAATATTATGCCCGGCAAAATTACATAAAGAATGGGCAAACCTAACCACTACCTCTTTTCTTAAGGAAAGTGGGAGACAAACAAATATGATGTTATCTGAACAAATAAACAATCTTTTCAATCAGCAGTTGGCAGATTGGCCTATGGCTAAAGAAAATTACAATGCCCTGCGTGACGTGCTTGTAAGAAGTGTCTGTTATGACGATCACGAGATCAGGCTGCAATTTAATCCTAAAAGAATAGTATCCTCATCTGCAAAAGTCGATCCCAAATCGCTGAGCGAGCGACCTTGTTTCCTATGCACGCGTAACAGGCCCGCTGAACAGCAAGGAATACCTTATTTAAATAATTACCTTATCCTTTTAAATCCCTACCCTGTATTTTCACCGCATCTTACGATACCCACCACGAAACATCTGCCTCAGCGGATCTCTGGTAATT
>DATAEX010000130.1:0-7523 GCA_036257765.1 Bacteroidales bacterium | reverse complement strand
CAGGTTCCATACAGTATGATCAACCGTGGGATTGAAAAAGATATAGTACCGCATGCCATTAAAAATGATATAGCTATCATAGCCTACAGTCCTTTACAACGAGGAATTCTTACAGGCAAAATAAAACCCGGACAATTATTCAATGAAGGAGATACACGACAGGGAAATATTTATTACAGTTACGCTAATATTGAAAAGGTAAATTCATTCCTTGGCAAATTGAAATCGATTGCTGACAAAAAAAATGCAACATTAAGTCAGCTTGTAATAAGATGGACAATCGACCAGCCCGGAATAACAGTAGCCCTTGCAGGAGCCAGGAACAGTCAACAGGCGATTGAAAATGCAGGTGCTGCAGCAATAAAAATTTCTGCTGCAGAAATGAAATTTATAAATGATGAGCTCCATAAACTTCAGCTTGAAATTTAATTATCATAGTACATATTTTTTATAACCAAATTTAGTATCCATGAAAAAGAATTTTAACAGACACCTGATCTTTTGTTTGTTTGCTGTATTGCTTGTCGTACTAGTTATATCCTGTGCAAACAGTGAAGCAGTTGATGCCTGCCTTACAGGGAAAAAATACGGCTTCTGGTGGGGTTTATGGCATGGAATTATTGCACCAATAGATTTTGTTGTTATGCTATTTAAAGACAACGTTACTATGTATGCCCAAAATAATAATGGCGCATGGTACGCACTGGGTTTTCTTATTGGCAGCGGTGGTTGGGGCTTCCTTGGAGGTAAAGGAGCAAGGAGAAGAAGGAACAGGGATTGAAAAATTATGAAATTGCTGAATAGAATTATTTATTTACAATTAAATATAATTCAATATGGCTGTACTTAAGGTTATCGAATTGCTTGCTTCATCAGAAAAAAGCTGGGAAGATGCAGCGCAAAATGCTGTGAAGATGGCCGCAAAAACTATCAGCGGCATACGTTCAGTATATGTACAGGATATGAGCGCGGTAGTGAAAGGTGAAAAAATATCCGAATTCCGCGTTAATGCGAAAGTAACGTTCGAAGTATTGAACTAAGAAAAGTATGAAAAAAAACCTGGAAGGTCTTTATGCCTTCCAGGTTTTTTTTATTAACCCTTTTGAGGACGGACTGGCTTAACAGCAGCCTTTTTAGCGGGTGCTGCTTTTTTCGGAGCAGCCTTTTTAGCTTTTGGAGCAGCTTTCTTAGCCTTAGGTGCAGCCTTTTTTGCTTTTGGGGCTGCCTTCTTAGCTTTTGGAGCTGCTTTCTTAGCTTTTGCTGCCGGTTTTTTTGCGGCTGCTTTCTTTACTTTCGGAGCAGCTTTTTTAGCTTTTGCTGCCGTTTTTTTTGCAGCCTTCTTAGGTTTTGCTGCTGCCTTTTTTGTTTTTGCAGCTGACTTTTTTACTTTAGCAACTGCTTCCTTTGTTTTCGGAGTGGTTTTTTTTGTTTCCATTTTCTTTTTTCCTGATAGTTCTTCAATTTTATCTTCAACAAAATCCTCTGCTTTATTATAAGCCTTTGCAGCTTTTTTGAAAGCATCAGTCTTTTTTACTTTTTTTACAGAATCATCAAGCAGGTCGTCTGCTTTGTTTAACAGTTGTTTTGCTTTGCCGAGCAATCCACTGTTTTTTGATTTATTAGCCATGGGTCAATGAATTAAATAATTTTTTAGTTTGACAGTTGATACGTTATACAAGCTTAATGCTTATTTGGTTACAGATAAAGATAAAAAAATTGATTCATATAGTTGAAATAAAAATTTATATATCTTCGAACAATTCCTAAATATATACTAACAATTCCTAAACCAATTTTATGCGGGATACTGTTGTAAACGATAAAATACGCGTAGTTGAAGGAGATGATATGATCTATCGATATATCGCAATTAATAATTGTACGCTCGACATGGACACTCTCGAGAAAATGACTCAAATAGGAGATTCGTGGTGTCAGGACAGACTTTGTGCAAATCTTATTGATATCAGGGATATGCTATTTATTGATTCCAAGACACGCGCATATGCCGCAGCTCAATATCGGCCGCATGTTGCTGCTGCTGCCATCTTAATTGACTCGAAGATATCCAGTTATTTTGCAAATATTTTTCTCAAATTCAGTAAACCAAAATATCCTACTCATCTTTTCACAAATGAGGAAGATGCGGTAAATTGGCTGAAAGAACAAATTCAAAAAAGACAAACTAATCAGCAGAAATAAATTCAAGTAACCGTAATTCATTTTGTCATTTGTTTGGGTCTTCAATTTGATTCTGCTGATTCCAGGCTTTAATCCAATGTTTCCTATTTCTGATTTGTTAGATATAGATTATTGATTCGCGAGTTTCAGTTTTATTCTTTCAATCGTTTCCAATCTTTCAACTGAATAGGTTTTGGAAGAGGTATCAATAAACTCAAATAGCAGTAAAGATTTTTTATAAAAAGCAACTGATTCTGGTTTTCGATTTTGAACATCGTTTAATTCAGCTTCAGCATACATTAATTCCGCCAATATTTCAAGATGTGCATTTGTATAATTGTGATCTTCGATCAAAGTGGATGTGAGTTTTTCCATAGGAATACTCTGAAAAAATGCAGAATCTTTTCTAAGCATAGTCAGATAAGCCTCACTAACTGATTGTTCTGCCTCGCCAAATTTCCCTTTACTTATCATTCCAAAAATTGCCCGCAGTAATTCGCCGAGCATTTCAATCATCCGAAGTATATAATCTTTCTGATACAAAACTCAAATTTGAAAATTTGAAAATTTGAAAATGTGGAAACTTATACGATTGATCCCTAATAGACTAAATTAATTTAAATTTACACCATAATCACAACTAACTATGAAAACAAAAACCATTCTATTGACTGGATTTATCCTTTTGTTTGCAGCTTTTATCATTAATGCACAAAACTTTAACAAGATTAAAGAAGACAGCCTTCTTAATCTGCTTGCTGAAAAAAATAAGGCCATGGGAAGTCTGGCCATATCAGAAAATGGAAATATTATATATGCCAAGGCAATAGGGTTTAAAGAATCATCTCCATCCATAATGCCATCAGACGAAAAAACAAAATACAGGATAGGTTCTATTTCAAAAATGTTTACAGCTACTTTGATTTTTAAATTGATCGATGAGGGCCAACTGGAACTGGGGACCCCACTTGCCAAATTTTATCCATCTATACCAAATGCAGATAAAGTTACGGTGGGGCTGCTGTTAAGCCATAGGAGCGGCATTCATAATTTCACTGATGATTCTTTATATATGACCTATATGCTTCAGCCAAAAACCAGGCAGGAAATGATTGATATCATTGCCGCAACAAAACCTGATTTTGAACCGGACGCAATTACCAAATACAGCAATTCAAATTTTGTACTCCTCGGATACATGGTGGAAGATCTTTATAAAAAACCTTACAACGAAATATTGCAGGAACAAATTTGCAAGAAGGCCGGGCTTACCGACACATATTACGGAGGAAAAATCGATCCTGCCCGTAATGAAAGCCATTCGTTCAGATTGACTCAACTGTTCCATGGCAACGTCAGCACGGATATATCCACCTGGGAAAAGCAACCAGAGACAGACATGAGCATACCGCACGGTGCCGGTGCAATTATTTCCACACCGACAGATCTGGTCAGATTTATATATGCCCTGTTCAACGATCAGCTGGTTAGCAAAACCAGCTTAGCAAATATGTTAACTATTAAGGATGCAAGCCTGGGTATGGGGATAATGCAAATCCCATATGAAAACAAAAAGGTTTACGGACATGGCGGAGCAATTGACGGATTTAATTCTATCCTATGTTACATGCCCGAAGAAAAGATTGCATTCTCCTATATCTCAAATGGCACAGGGTATGCAGTAAATGACATTCTGCTCAGGACCATCAACAACTATTTCGGCAAATACGATAAACTTCCGGAATTCAAAACTTACATTGTAAATCCTCATGATCTTGAGCAATACACAGGCATTTACGCCAGTTTACAAATTCCAATAAAAGTGACCATTACGGCGCGTGATGGAAAATTGTACGGACAGGGCAGCGGCCAGCCTGAAATACTTCTTGAAGCCGTAGATAATAATATATTCAAATTTGATCCTGCAGGAATCATTATGATCTTTCATCCTGAACAAAAAGAATTTATTTTGGAGCAGGGGGGAGGTAAGTATACGTTCACTAAGGAATAGAGGAGAGGTTTGAGGTTTGAGGTTTGAGGATTGAGGTTTGAGGTTTGAAGTTCGAAGTTTGAGGTTTGAGGTTTGAGGTTTGCAGGTAATTTATAATTTTATAATTCATAATTCATAATTATTATGGAGCCTCTTGTACTTTCTGACAAATCAAAATTTCCAACGGATGATCTGATTTTTTCCATCATTGGCAAAAACAGTGAATACTGGAACAAACTTATGGAAGGAATACATGAAAAATTTCCAGGTGCAACAGGTCAATGGAACTATTATAACGATGGTAAGAACTGGCTATTCAAAATGGTGCTCAAAAAAAAGACATTATTCTGGATAGGAATTCTCAGTAATACATTCAGGATCACATTTTATTTTGGAGCTAAAGCCGAATCGCTTATTACAGCCAGTGATCTGTCCGATACGATCAAGCAGCAATATCTGACTGGTCAGCGATTCGGAAAAATCCGGTGTATTACTTTCAAAGTGGAGGATCCGTCACAGATTGATGAAGCAATTAAAATTACTGAAATTAAAAGCAAGTGCTGACATCTAAACTTTTTTCATTCTGTTATTGACATCTTGTTTAATCCCACCTGATATTTTATCTTCGTGCCTGTTAAATCGTCTCAATCATGGATAAATGGTGGTTTGCTGAAGCAGACATTGTGGCCAGCCTTCTTGGCACGGATATTCAAAAAGGACTTTCGCCGGAAGAGATTTCCGTAAGGCAGGAAAAATACGGTCCAAACCAGCTGACTGAAAAAAAAGGAAGATCAGCGATTGCTCTTTTCCTCGACCAGTTCAAGGATTTCATGATATGGGTTTTAATTGGAGCTGCCCTGGTTTCGGGTTTTCTCAAGGAATGGGTAGATGCCATAGCCATTATCTGTATTGTAATACTTAATGCCATTTTAGGTTTCATTCAGGAATATCGCGCCGAGAAATCCCTTGCTGCTTTAAGAAAACTTTCCTCCCCTACCTCAAAAGTGATCCGCAACGGACATCATATGGTAATACCCTCCAATGAAATTGTACCCGGCGATCTTGTTGAAATGGAAGCTGGTGATTATGTTCCTGCGGACAGCCGGATTGTATATGCAACAGGCAATACATCTACTCATGAAGCCAGCCTCACCGGTGAATCGACTTCCGTAAATAAAACAGCATCCCGGCTTGATAAAGAGGATGTGAGTCTCGCCGACCGATCCAATATGCTTTTCATGGGAACCTCTGTCGTTTCAGGTAAAGCCAGGGCACTTATTACAGAAACCGGTATGAAAACCGAGCTCGGCAAAATTGCAGGAATGATACAGGAGATAGAAGATACCACTACTCCTCTGCAGCAAAAGCTGAAAGAATTTGGCAAGATTATAATCGTAATTGTTTTTGCTCTTGTCGGATTAATTTTCCTGATCGGATATCTGCGAGGTGAAGAAATTATCGGATTATTCCTTACTTCTGTAAGTCTTGCTGTAGCCGCCATACCTGAAGGATTACCTGCAGTGGTTACAATAGCACTGGCACTTGGGGTTCAGCGGATGGTCAAGAGGAACTGCATAATCAGAAAATTGCCTTCTGTTGAAACACTGGGAAGTACTTCGGTCATTTGTTCCGATAAGACCGGAACTCTTACAAAAAATGAAATGACGGTCCAGTCCCTTTTTCACACCGGCGAATATTATGAGGTGTCTGGCATAGGATATGCTCCTTCTGGTGAGTTTACCCAGGATGGGCAGGATGTAGATCTTAAAACAATGCCTGGTTTAAGCAAACTTATTTCAGGCACAGTACTCTGCAATGGAGCTCAGCTGATTAAAGAAGGCTCTGTTTATAAAGTTGTTGGCGATCCTACTGAAGGTGCATTACTCACAATGGCCGGAAAGGCAGGTATGAACAAAAAAAGCCTTGAGTCAGAATATCCTTTTGTTGAGGAAATCCCTTTTGACTCTGAACGCAAGCAGATGACCATTATCCGTCGCCATGAAAACAAATATGTTGCATTTGTAAAAGGGGCTCCCGACGTTTTGATCGCAAATTGTACCCGAATTAATGAAGACGGTCAGGTAATCAACCTTGATCAGTCGCGAAGAGATAAAATTATCAGGGCAAACGGCTCATTGGCCGACAGGGCTATGCGTGTGCTTGCAGTTGCATACCGCGAATTTGACAATCTCCCGATAAATATTGATGCTGCTTCGGTTGAAAGAGAACTTACTTTCCTTGGTCTGGTTGCTATGATTGATCCTCCCCGACCCGAGGTTAAAATTGCCATGAAGGATTGCAGGACAGCAGGAATAAGATCCGTAATGATTACCGGTGACCATAAAAATACGGCAGTTGCAATCGCACGTGATCTGGGCTTTTACAGTAACGACTCAATGGCTTTCACCGGAGAGGAACTCGATCACATGTCACAGGAAGAATTCGCGAAACATGTCGACAGAACCGTTGTATATGCACGTGTTTCTCCTGAACATAAGTTGAGAATTGTTAAAGCATGGCAGGAAAAAGGACATGTAGTTGCTATGACCGGCGATGGGGTGAATGATGCACCAGCAGTGAAAGAAGCTGATATCGGCGTGGCTATGGGAATCACAGGCACTGATGTCACCAAAGAAGTTTCCGAGATGGTGATCACCGATGATAATTTTGCATCAATAGTAAATGCCGTTGAGGAAGGAAGAGGGATATATGATAACATCAGAAAATTCATACATTATCTCCTTTCCTGCAACGTGGGCGAGATCCTGGTAATGTTTGTCGCATCACTTGTAAGGCTGCCTGTACCACTTCTTCCAATCCATATTCTCTGGGTTAATCTCGTAACAGACGGATTACCTGCGCTGGCACTTGGCGTTGATCCTATTGACAGAGATATAATGAAACGACAGCCCAGACCTAAAAATGAATCCGTCCTAACCCGAAAAATGGGAACGCTGATTTTCCTTCAGGGCGCCTTTATTGCATTTTGCAGTTTACTGGCATTTTATCTTGTGTATTTCGTCGAGGATGAAGGTATCGAAAGAGCACGTACGGCAAGTTTCATAGTTCTTGCCTGTAGTCAATTATTTCATTCCTATAATTGCCGCAGTAATATCGATTCAATTTTTTCTATAGGTTTTCTCAGCAATAAAAACCTGGTATATGCAACATTTTTTTCGTTCCTGCTTCAAATGGCGGTTGTATATATTCCGGTTCTTCAAACGGTATTTAAAACTCAACCGCTTGGATGGTTTGATTGGGTTATGGTACTTATCATTTCTTCGTTCCCACTGCTGGCTATGGAATTGGTTAAACTTTTTATGCGTCTGTTCAGAAAATCAGAAGATTAAAC
>DATAEX010000116.1:0-5013 GCA_036257765.1 Bacteroidales bacterium | reverse complement strand
TCCTACAGATGATCCTGATATAATAACACTCAGGCTAAAACAGGTGAGGAATTTTCTGGCAACATTGTTTCTTTCGCAGGGAATTCCAATGCTTGTTGCCGGAGATGAGCTTGGACGAACTCAACAGGGCAATAATAACGCATACTGCCAGGATAACGAAATTTCGTGGATCAATTGGCCCGGGATGGATAAGGATCTTTTTTCCTTTACTTCTAAACTTATACATTTCAGGCTGGAACACCCCGTATTTTGCAGGAAAAAGTGGTTTCAGTATAAGCCAATCAAAGGCCGTGGAGTTACTGATATCGAATGGTTCCTTCCCGAGGGATTTCCGATGAGTGATGAACATTGGAATACCACATTTGCAAAATCTCTCTCGATTTATCTGTCGGGTTATGGCCTTGATTCTGCTACTGAAAGAGGAGAGCGAATTGTTGACGATACATTTCTGATGCTGATCAACTCGGATGAGAAAGAGGTAATTTTTACCCTGCCCGATGCGAATTGGGGAAAATCATGGTTTAAAATACTCGAAACTGCTGATAACTTTTTTGACCCTGGAAACAGGGAGTTCTTCCTTTTACCTTCAGAAAATGTAATAGTTAAAGGAATGTCAATTGTTTTGATGATACAGGAAAAATCGTGAATGGATGGTTGAACGTCGGACTATAGGACTTAATTATTCAGGAGGAATTGCATCATTTCGCACATGGGCTCCCAATGCTAATTCGGTTTTATTCAAAACTTCTGACCTAACGCTACCCCTCGAGCAAAGGCACCCCGGTTTCTGGGAAACAGAAAATCTCTCCATAGAACCTGGCATTTCCTATTCAGTAATTATCGATGGAAAATCACTTCCTGATCCCGCTTCCCTTTATCAACGCGATGGTATAAAAGGCAATTCGGTCGCTTTTGACCTCAACGCGCATAAGTGGAAAGATTCATCGTGGATGGGGATTTCAATGGACGATCTTATTATTTACGAGATCCATACCGGCACCTTTACTAAAGAAGGTACATTTGAAGCAGCTGGAGAAAAAATTGAATACCTGAAGGAACTTGGCATAACTGCAATTGAACTGATGCCGGTCGCGCAGTTTTCCGGCTCGAGAAACTGGGGATATGATGGTGTTTTTCCTTTTGCTGTTCAAAATTCCTACGGCGGACCGGCAAATCTTCAAAAGCTTGTCGATAAGTGCCATCATCACGGGATAGCAGTTATCCTTGACGTAGTACTTAATCATATCGGGCCCGAAGGAAACGTACTGAATGAATTCGGGCCATTTTTTACGGATAAGTATAAAACACCCTGGGGGCAGGCAATCAACTATGATGACGCAGGATGTGACGGAGTACGCGGATTCTTTACAGAAAACATACTCATGTGGCTGCGTGACTTTCACATAGACGGAATCAGGCTTGATGCTATTCACGCTATAAAGGATTTCGGTCCAAAGAACATATTACAGGAAATCCGCGAGAATGTTGATTTACTAAATACGCTTACATCGGGCAGTTTTTTTCTTATCGGTGAATGCGATTTAAATGATGTTCGCTACATAGCTCCAACAAACAAATGTGGATATGGTCTTGATGCGATATGGTGTGATGAATTTCACCATGCTCTTCATTCGTTGATTACAAATGAAAAATTCGGATACTATTCCGATTTTGGAAATATATGGCACCTTATTAAATCATACAATGATGCCTTTGTTTACGATGGAATATGGTCAGAACATCGGAAAAAGATATTCGGTACACGTACGACAGGATACGGTGGACAGAAATTCGTAGTTTTCTCACAGAATCATGATCAGATTGGCAACAGGATGTATGGTGACCGGCTTTCAACTTCTGTTACACCGGAGCAAAAAAAACTCATTGCAGGAGCAGTATTGTTCAGTCCTTTCATACCATTGCTGTTCATGGGAGAGGAATATGCTGAAGAAAATCCTTTTCTGTATTTTACAAGTCATCGTGGCAGAGAACTGATCAAAATGGTAAGGGAAGGGAGAAGAAAAGAATTCAATGCTTTTCTGAAAGAAGGTAAAGCACCTGATCCTCAGGATCAAAGAACATTTGAAAAATCAAAATTGAAATATAGTAAACTTGAAAAACATGAGAAAGCCCTGTTTAAATTCTATAAAAACCTCATTCTCCTTCGAAAAACCATTCCTCTTTGGAAGAGTATGGAAAGGAAAAACTTCTCGGCTGAAAGTCTTGAAGGCAAAAAAGTTCTTCAGCTAACACGAAAAAATAATTATCAGATCCTTCTGGCAATTTTGAATTTTGAAGATAGTGAAGTAAATGTGATCACATGTAAACCCTATATACAATGGGAACTTCTTTTAAATTCAAGCGATAAACAGTGGGGAGGTCCGGGGAATTATATTGATCCCGAAAAACCCTCGATATCTGTTCCACCACATACAATGATAATTTTATACAGTTCCTGAAAGCATCTGACATGTATTTGCCTTCCTCTACATACAGGCTGCAATTCAATAAAGCCTTTACTTTTAAAAATTTACGTCAGAATCTCCCTTTTCTAATATCTCTCGGTCCGGGCGCAATTTATGCAAGCCCGGTTTTTCGTGCTGTTCCGGGAAGTAACCATGGCTATGATATTACAGATCCGCTTCAAATTAACCCGGAAATTGGTACCATTGAGGAATTCAATGAGGTTAACGGGATTTTAAGAAAAAAAGGAATAGGCTGGATTCAGGATATTGTCCCTAACCACATGGCCTTTCACCCGGATAATTACTGGCTTATGGATGTTCTTAAAATGGGAAGAAATTCAGAATATGCGGATTTTTTTGATATTGACTGGGATCATCCCGTTTACAGAGACAAGATAATGGTCCCGATATTAAGTGAATCGGATGAAAACATAATTCGTAAGGGAGAACTGTCTTTAAAGTACCACAATGGTGATTATTTCTTCAATTACAATGATTTCAGTATACCTGTCAGTCCCGATTCATTGAAGCTCCCCGGAAATGGAAGTGATGTTTATGAGTTGTGCGATAAAGTCAATAGCGATCCTGAATTAATGAGAGCTATTCTTATACAGCAGCATTACAAACTCACACATTGGCAGGACGTAGATCAGGCGTTGAACTACCGCAGGTTTTTTACCATTAATGGTTTGATATGTTTGAGAATGGAAGATCCTGAAGTCTTTTCAAAATACCATGAATTAATATTCAGGATGGTGGGTGAAGGAAAGTTCGACGGCATAAGGCTCGATCATGTTGACGGACTTAAAATGCCTGTGGAATATTTTAATCGTTTCCGCGCCAGGGCAGGCAACCACGTTTACATTATAGCGGAAAAAATTCTTGCGACCCATGAAAACCTTGATCCATACTGGCCTTTGCAGGGTACTAGCGGCTATGATTTTCTGGCAGCCGTTAACGGACTCTTAACAGGAATCGGAGTTAAACAACTTACAGCATTTTACAAGAAAAAAGCGGGAATCGGGTTTGAAACCGAAGAAGTTATTTACAGCAAAAAACAATCTATTCTCAAAGCAAATTTCCTGGGCGATCTGGATAATATTTACAGGCAGTTAACGGTTAGTGGACTTTTCCGCCCTTCATCAGTTACTACGCCTGAAGATTTCAGGGAAGCTTTGGGTGAATTCATGGTATCTTGTCCGGTATATCGATTATATGGCGAATCCTTTCCACTAAACAGGGATGATCAAAACCTCATAGTCAGCATAATTGATCGGGCAATCAGGAATAAGCCACACCTCAAAACATCTCTGGAGGCAATTAAAGAGTTATTTACATCTGACGACAACATTAATCAGATTGCAGTTGAACCATTTCTACGGATAATGCAATATACGGGACCATTAATGGCCAAAGGTATTGAAGATACTGCCATGTACACCTGGGTATCGCACATAGCCCGAAATGAGGTGGGTGATTCGATTGATGCACCGGTGATTTCTATTCCGGAATTTCATAAAAAAATGATTGAAAGGAGGAATTTACTTCCCGCTACAATTAACGCGACTGCAACCCATGATACAAAACGTGGAGAAGATACACGGGCCAGGTTGAGTGTAATAAGCGATATGCCAAAAGCATGGATCAGTTTTTATAACGAATGGTCTGTCAGAGTAAATAAGTATTTGTTGCAGGTTAATGGGAAAAGCGTACCAGATGAAAATGAAAAGTACTTTATTTGCCAGGTTATCCTTGGTGCGCTGCCGATGGATGGCAGGCCTGATGTACCATTTGTACTACGGTTGGAAGAATACCTTCGGAAAGCGCTCAGGGAGGCAAAGACAAATACTACCTGGAACAATCCTGATTTGAATTATGAGAATGCTGTTATTAAATTCTCTGGGGATATTCTCAATGATCAGGATTTGATTGAAATAAGCAGCAGATTCTTTATAAAACTGCGCGAGTATGGAATTATTAATTCACTCTCACAGGTGGTTCTGAAAAGTATGTGTCCCGGAATACCTGATTTTTACCAGGGGACAGAATTATGGGATTTATCATTTGTCGATCCCGATAATCGACGTCAGGTAGATTATGCCAGGCATGGAAGCATTCTGAAGAAATTGCAAAAGGAAATGACAAATCCGGGCTTTTTTAAAGAGCTGTATAAAACAAGATTTCAGGGAGATATAAAACTATGGATGATTCACAGGCTCATGAAGGAACGATCGTCAGATCCGCATGCATTTGTGTTTGCAGGGTATCTTCCGTTGGAAGTCGCAGGATTACACAGTGAAAATTTACTTGCCTTTGCAAGGATATATAATGAAAAATGGTATGTGGTGATCATCCCTTTGCACCTGGCTTCTATACGTGAGGATCATGAAACAAACCGGATTTTTGATAAAACACGCATTAATTTGCCTGTTCATGCGCCTAAAGAGTGGGAGAGTGTTTGGGATAACAGGAACTTTAAAGCCATTGGAAATTATATTGAAGGAAAATTGCTTCAATTTAGTTATCCTCTGGTAATTAAGGGAAAATT
>DATAEX010000105.1:0-4612 GCA_036257765.1 Bacteroidales bacterium | reverse complement strand
ACCTACCATGCTTTACCTGACAAAAGCCGCGATAATGTAGCAAAATCTTTGGGTGTAAATCCATTTTTTGTCAGCGAATACCAGCAGGCAGCAAGGAATTATCCGCTTGAAAAAACGAAAACTATTATATCCCTGATCCGGGAATATGATTATAAAATTAAAGGTGGTTCACCAGCATCTGAAAACGACCTGCTTAAAGAATTGGTTTACAAAATAATGCACTAAAAGATGGAGATAAACTTATGATGACCTATATTCTGATTGCATTCACTGCTCTCATCTCGATTCCTGCCTTTAGTAAACGGGACAGCTTTTATAAACTTCAGTTCAATGCCTATCAGATATATCATCGTAAACAATGGTACCGATTGTTGACCCATGGTTTTCTTCATGCAAACTGGATGCATCTTATTGTGAATATGCTGGTATTGTATTTCTTCGGGCCTAAAGTGGAAGGATTTATCAGAGATATTTTACCCGTTTTTCTATCCAAATGGCATCATCTCATTTATATCCTGTACTATTTTGTGGCAATTGTGATCGCATCCCTTACAAGCCTTTATAAACACAGGGAAGATCCATGGTATAACGCAGTGGGTGCTTCCGGTGCAGTTTCCGCCGTACTCTTTACTTTTATTTTCTTTAACCCCTGGGAGCTGTTATATTTTTATGGCATTATCCCGGTGCCCGGCATTGTTATGGGTGTGCTTTATCTTATTTATTCGCATTATATGGGTCGCAGGGAAAGTGATAACGTAAATCATGATGCACATTTATCGGGTGCAATTTTTGGGTTTATCTTCCCTCTGCTAATTGATGTAAAAATGTTAGGTGGTTTCATTCATAGGCTGCTTGAATTCTCAATCTGATCTTCAATGCGGGGAATCCATGTCAATAAATCACTACATATGCCTTGACGGTGAATTCCGGCGAGATAATGAGCCGAGGTTATTTACTGCAAACAGGGTTTTCCGATTTAATGACGCTGTTACTGAAAATATTCATGCCAGTGCTACCGAGTCTCAGTTCCTTGATTCGCATATTGAAAGACTGACAGAGCAAATGAAGCAGCTTTCTATGCAAATACCACTATATCTTAATACTTCAAATTTCAGAAAACTAATTACGGATTTACTTAATAAGAACAGGATCTTTGGCGGGGCACATATCAGGCTAACGGTTTTTAGAAATAACAGTGATGAAATGATCCCTACGGTTAACGAAGTATCTTTTCAGATTGAAAGCACGCCACTTGCTCATAGTCGCTATGAAATCAATGACAAAGGTTTGACAATAGGTATATCTGATTATATCAGGCCTTCGGGAAGGACTGCTCAGATTCACAGGGCTCATATGAGCCTTTTTTTACTGGCGGCCATCGAAGGGAAAAATAGCGGCTTAGACAGAGTAATACTTCTTAATGAAGCCGGACGGCTAACAGAGACTACCGATTCAAATCTATTCCTTGTCAGCAGGAATTCAATCTTCACTCCGTCGCTACAGCAAGGATGCATAGATGGAATAATGCGGAAAATAATTGTGGATATTGCAACAAAGGCTGGATTCAGGGTAAATGATCAGAGCAGTCTGACACCTTCAGCACTCCTGGATGCAGAAGAAATATTTCTGACCAATGCAGTAAACGGAATAAGATGGGTGGGAGCATTTCAACAAAAGCGATATTTTAGTAAAGCGGCCAGATTACTGAACGGAATTCTTAATAGACTTGCTTTTGAATAAAAATTAATTCATCTGCGGATTTTCGGGAAAATTTGCCCACATCTGGAATTTTTTTCCCAATCTGTTTAGCGCTTTGTTCCAGAACATCTTGCTCATTGGCATCATAATCTCATCAGGTCTTATTTCAGAAACAACCCAGGCATTATCGTTGAGCTCATCATCAAGCTGATTGGCCTGCCATCCACTATACCCAAGGAAAAACCTGATATTCTCATTATTCAGGGTTCCTGTTTCGAGGAGTCTTTTAATGACACCAAATTCTCCTCCCCAGAAGATTTGATCAATGACCTTTACGCTTCCTGGAATGATGTCGCCCAATGTATGTATATAATGCAAGGTGTTGGTCTGAACCGGACCTCCGAGAGATACAATGGAATTTATTTTTGGAAAGTCGCTCATTATTTCATTGACTTTCATATTTATAGGCTTGTTCAGGACAAAACCAACTGTTCCTTCTTCGGTATGTTCAGTGATCAATACAATTGATCTTTTAAAATAATTATCCATCAGGAAGGGTTCAGATATGAGAATCCTGCCTTTCTGCGGAAGAAGATTGTTCCCTGTCTGAAAAAAATCATAATGGATCTGCATAAAACGGAATTTTGAAGATTAAGATCAAAATTCATTCCATTTCATTATATACAACGAAATTACGTTGAAATAATTACTCTTGTTTGGCATACACATGAAAATTTAGACCACATCAGTTACGTGAAATGATCATGATAAATGTCATAATAAAGGCAGCAAACTTTTCGCATAATTTTTCGAACACGGTTTAATTTTAGGTTTATTTCTAAAAGGGGCGAACATCCGCCCCTTTATTTTTTACTATCTTGCCCAAAAATTCTACGGATGAAATTCAGATATTTTCTTGCTATGGCCATTATTGCAGGGATAATTTCCTGTAATCGCTCTGAAAAGATTGAATACAATAAGGACGGTTCAATAAAGAAAAAGACTGTTTATACCTCGTCTGATAAAAGTACTTACAGGGAAATTGATTATTTCGATGGTGAACACATTGCAGGATTGCATGAGTTTGCTGATGGGATCCAGCATGGCCGGAGTTTTAATTATTATCCTAATGGCAACATAAAATCGGTTTTTTATTATAACATGGGCCACCTTACAAGTGTAGCCCGGTATTACAATCAGCAGGGAAAATTGACCGATAAGGGTTTATTTATTAACGACAGCCTTGTGGTTAAGGAAGAGTATTTCTATAAGGATAACCTGTTGAAAATAAATGTTTTCTCAAAACTAAAAGACTTCAACGAATCAGGCTCACTGCTGTACAACAATCTGGGCCTTTTGGGATTGGACAATTCCTATTATTATATAGCAAGTTCTGTTGATTCAATTCCTTCCGGCGATAGTATCAAGGTTGATGTAAATTTTATTGCACATGATGAAAAAGCTTCAGGAATGGTATTAACACTGGGTCCCCTTAATGAAAACCTGCAGTTTCCTGTTAAAGAGAAAACTTACATGAGCGATTCCATGTCGCTTTCATTTTATTATAAACCCAGGAATAAGGGGTATAACCTGATCCTTGGCAAACTAATGTATATAAAATATGGCAGCAGAGATCAGGTGGACGAATTTGTTTTCTATCATGACTTCCTTGCTTATTAAAAACATAAGATGAAATTAAAGTGGTTTCTGTTTCTGTCTGTAACAGGGGTCTTTTTATCGAATGTTGCTTTCACCCAGCAAGGTATAAGGCTGTATTTATATAGGTAAGTCGTGCAGTCGTGCAGTCAGGGAAGTCGTGCAGTCCTGTTTATCTGCTTCCAATCGGGCTTTAATGAACGGACATCGATTTTTACAGGCCTCACTTTCCGGTAGTGTGCTCTTTCCTCACAGGAAGGGCAGGTGAGTCCGAGCCTCATAATATTCCTGTTTTTTCCCACTTCGGTTTCAGGGAATTTTTTCCCGAAAACATAGATATTGATTCCTAACAAGAGTAAAGAAATGGCAGTAATTAAAATTACAATAAACAAAAACTGAATCATTATTGCTAATTTTTTGGCAAAGTTATGCATTAATAATTATAAGGTATGAAAATTATGATACCACTTAGACCATATTAAATAGTTTTTTATAAATTTGAGTAAATATAAACTTATGCGTAACTCATTATTAAGAAGGAATTTAGCGGCATTTACCTTAGTTGAACTTCTTGTAGTTCTTGTTATTATAGGTATTCTTGTTCTTCTTGCACTCCCTCGTTTAATGCCTTTGATTTCCCGCGCTAAAAGTACGGAGGCAGAGTTGCAACTAGCTCATCTACAGACTCTGGAAAAAAGTTTTTTTTATCTTAAATCCAAATATTCAATTAATACCGATGAAATAGGCTTTGAACAGGAAAAGCTTGTTACGGATGGCGGAACAGCTAATTATATGATTGAAATTATCGAGGCAAATGCGTTAGGATTTAAAGCACGGGCAACAGCCGTGGTTGATTTTGACGGTGATGGAAATTTTAACGTCTGGGAGATCGATCAGGATAAAAATCTAGTTGAAATTACCAGGGACTAATGCACCATGTTTTTGCGGGTATAAATATTCTTTTTTTAGGCGTTATTGCTTACGAGGATTTTAAATACCGGCAAGTGAGGTGGATCTGGTTACCACTGATTTTTGTATCCATGTTGATTTTTACTATAATGCAGACCAATATAGCATTGGCGGTGCATAACATTGTTCTGAACAGTACTTTTTTTCTTCTTCAGTTATTATTTGTGTTAGTTTACTTCTATTTTAAGAACAAGTCAATTAGGAATTTTACAACAGAAATTATGGGATGGGGCGATATTCTCTTCCTATTGGCAATAACTCCGTTATTTGAATTTATTATTTATCTATC
>DATAEX010000096.1:0-5203 GCA_036257765.1 Bacteroidales bacterium | reverse complement strand
TGCCATATTTCCATCATTTACAATTTCCATCTGATGAATATACGATCCCGGATTGGTATGGTAGTTGGCATGCATAGCACCGATTACGCATGAAAGAGGTTCAGCCAGTGCTCCAGGGTAATAACCCGGCCCTTTATAATGCAGAAGGCAGTTGTTCTGCATCACTTCATTGGGAATTATCACATAAGTGGCATCACCGCCAATGTACCGGTATGAATAACCAGGTGCACTAAGTATGCCGACAGGACCATCCGGATCATTTATAGCAGGCTGTATAGAAAACTTCATGCCTTCTCCAAAAACGGATTTCCATTTATCACCCACCGAGACAATCTCACCACTGAACTCATGCCCGATAATGGTAGGATTAATTGCAGCATCGTTGGGAATCCTTTTATGATCGGTCCCCTGTTTGGCTGCCTTGTACGACGACATACAGATACTATCACAGATCACACGGGCAAGTATTTCGTTTTTCCGAATCGGTGGCAACTCAAATTCGTCCAGTCTCAGATCATCTTTGCCGTATATGCGTACTGCTTTGGTTTTCATTTGCTTGTTTTTAGTCGCGACTTCATTTCAGCATTTCCTGTCCGCCTGTTACCGGTAATGCCTGACCTGTTTCATATTCCTGTTCTATCAGGTAATATATGGCTTTCATTACATCTTCCACCCTGCAGCCTCTTCCTACTGGTACCTGCCTGTTGTAATGAGCCTTCACATCTTCAATTGATCTTGCTCCGGGCACTTTTCCTGTTCTCAGATACTGAACAAACAGTCCTGTTTCGGGATCACTCCATAAAGGCCCTTCAAAAAAATTACCGGGGCATACTGCGTTAACTTTTATCCGCCAGGGGATAAGTTCCAGAGCAAATGATTGTGTAAGTCCTATACTTCCGAACTTACTTCCTGAATATGCAAAGTTCCGGTTACTGCCTTTCAGCCCTGATTTCGAATTGATCTGTATGATATCGGTAAAATAGGTGGCCCTGTGATCTGATTGTATTTTCATCACTTCGGCAGCATATTTTGTACAAAGGAAATATCCGGAATAATTCACCTTAGTAATAGTTTCAAAGGTTTCCAAATTCATTTCCCCGAGGCTGCCGGCCTTAAGAATTCCGGCGTTGCTGATTAATACATCAATGCCACCGAAATGGACAACCGCATCATAAACCATCTTTTGCACAGACTGTGGATCAGTAACATCGGTTTGAGAGAAAGCCGCTTCATTTCTAACTTCGGATTTATTTAGATTTTCGGTAAGTGACTTTCCTTTTTCAGCATTGATGTCGGCTATCAATACATTGGCACCTTCTGAAAACATACTTTCTGTGATACCTTCCCCAAATCCCTGTGCTCCGCCGGTAACAACAACCACTTTATTTTCAACTTTTCCTTTCTGACCCGTCGACGATTTGGCTACCTGCCTTCTGTAATTCTCTACTTCCCAGTTGTCAATGAATTCCACATCCCGATCATTCAAATAACGGGGGCCGCCGAAATTGCCCGACAGATAACTGATTTGCATCCAATCTTCAAATATATCAAGGGCTGTATTGGCCGACCTTATATTTTCCTCTACCGCTACCAACCCATATCCTTTAATTCCTATTATCCGGGGAAGGTAACCAGTCGTTTCGGAGAATTGCTTCAGCTTTTTGCTACACTCTGCAACAAGGGCTTCGGGACCTTCCGATTCGAGATACAGCGGGTAGGCTTTGCAGTAAACAATCTGGTCGGGTGTAAATGGCCTTGATACTGTTTTGAAATTGAATGCCGAAGTCGTGAAATAATTAATAAGGCTGTTATTTCTTATCCTTGCCAATTTCACAGAATCCGCTGAAAACATCATCCGTATGGCAGGCAGTATTTCGACAACATTTCGTGGGATTTCAACTGCTGACTGATCAGGCCAGCTCCGGACTAAAGGTTTTACTGCGGATTCAACAGAATCATAAACCGACCTGATTTCCTTAATTGAATTAGCGCTCACAAAAACTCCGTGATTCTGTAGGAAAATGATCGCCGGATCGTTGTCATGCGATTTTCGCCATTCATCGAGACTTTCACGGACCCTGGTAAACAGAATATAACCCGGATCGGTATATGGAATGTACAATGCCCTGTTTTCAAACAGCTTCTTAATAGTTTTTTCAGCATCATTGGAACATGTTATGGCATTTACAAGTGTGGGATGTGTATGAACCACAAACGGATAGTTTATGATTTCATGAAGGGAAGTTTCAACGCTGGGCCTTATGGTTATGCCATGAACGCACGCATTGTACAAATCAGCTTTTACTTCGGATTCCCTGTTTATACTGTCGTTACTGTATTTCTTTGTATAAATTGCTTTCAGCAGATCACGTCTTAATTCCGCGAATCCTTCTGCCGATATATCCTTCATGGATATTCCACTGGCTTTCACCCATATGCGCTCGTTGGTTTTAAATGAGGTATTTCCGCCACCAGCGATAACATATTCTTTTTTTTGTCCGTAGAAACGGGAAATTTCAATAAGGTCAGAAAGCAGTTCTTTCATATCTGAGGATGTTTTTGGCTATGGTAATGAATTATCGCATTACCAAGCATTATATAATACCTGTTTTCACTTGTTTGGGCATGGCCATTTTCATTAATGTATCCCTTGCCTCCTTTGGCTCTGAGGTACTGGTGGGCCGCAACAATACATGCACCTTCATAGCTGATTCGTTTCATATCAAATGTCAGCGGTCGTTTTCCTCTTGTATCACAGGTAAGAGGAATCATTTCCGGAGTGTTATGCTCACTCCCCATTAAAATCAGAAATCCGTTTTTATCAAAGAAATTAACAAATTTTTCCAGGTGTAACGCATCATTTCTGCCAGGAATAAGTTCAATGCAATTGATATTTCGTTTTTTAAGTTCATTCAATAGCATTTCAGGTGAGCTTTCAAATTCCGTATAATTTCCTTTTTTATCATCAAGAAGCACAGGATAACACGGAATACCACCGGCATCAAGTATTATTTCAATAATCTCATTAATGCTCAGAAAGGTATTATCATCTTCTTCGACAAAAGCCCTGCCGCCGGACTTTAAAAGGTTAGCCCTGATCTCATTTTCAAGAGCAGGTATATCCGTAATCGAGGATTCAATAGTTTTGCCCCCAAAAAGCTTCGACATGAACTGAATCCGTGAATCAGTTTCCGGATATCTTTCAAAAATGGACATACGCACTGATTTTGCCAGATGCCGTTCTCTCACCAGATTTTTAGATAAACGTGCCCTGATCTCTTCATAATTAAACCTGATGTCAGAACCAAGATCATAAAAGACATCATTCATTTTTTCAATCATTGCTTTAACCTGTTCCTGGCTTAGACGGATGACATTTTCCAGTTTACGTGAGAGATAAGCATTCACATGAAACGGATAATCCAGTCCCTTTCCACAGAAATAGCATCTGCCCGGATTATTAGGATCGTTGATGCGTAGGCCGGACCGTTGTTCTTCTTTCATGAGCCCTATGAATTCAATATTGAACAGTGGTAAAATACCGTTACTCACGGCTCCGTCATGAAAGGAATCGTAACCATCGGCAACAAAAAAATCATTTATCCCAAGGCATGAAATGTTTTCTTTTACAGCCATTCCGAAGATTTCCGGAATGCTTCCGAATGCACTGAAAGAGTAGGGTGTATGAATATGCCCGTTTACATTAAGAACATCTATAGCGGGAAATGCAGATAGCAACTGTCTCTCGTCCGGTAATCCAGCAAGTGAGTTCATACGCCTTTTTTTGATCTTGTAATCTGAGCATTCAGAGACCATTCGGGTGATGCCTTGTGTCCCTGAAGAGGAAGTATTCTTTCATGAATAGCATCAAGGATCCAGGAAGGTTGCGGGAAGAAGTATTCCTCCATTTCATATGCCGGAGTAATCCAGTTTCTGGAGCCAACTACAACAGGAGGTGCATCGAGATAATCAAAGGCCATTTCTGTTATATTCGAGGCCATATCGCGAAGAAAGGAACCCCGGGAACATGCATCACTTGTCAGGATTATCCGGCCGGTCTTTTTAACTGACTCGAGTACGGTTGTGTAATTAAATGGTACCAGGCTTCTCGCATCAATCACTTCAGCAGATAAACCATATTTTTCAGAAAGATTATCAGCAGCCTTAAGTGCAGTATAAAGAGTTGATCCGATTGTAAGAATCGTTATATCATTGCCTTTTCTTTTGATATCGGGCTCTCCTATTGGTATTTCATAATAACCTTCAGGTACGCCGCCTTCATGAAACTGTTCTCCTATATCGTAAATTCGCTGGCTTTCAAAGTACACGACAGGATCAGTACCCTGAAGAGCGCTGTTCATGAGTCCCTTTGCATCATAAGGTGTAGCCGGAAATACGGCTTTGATTCCCGGGATATGGGCAACAAGCGATGACCAGTCCTGCGAATGCTGTGCTCCATATTTTGATCCTATTGATACCCTTATTATTACAGGCATTTTTATAAGATTGCCACTCATGGCCTGCCATTTGGGAAGCTGGTTAAATAACTCATCTCCGCAACGACCTATAAAATCACAATACATGATCTCGGCAATTACTCTTCCACCTGCCATACCATATCCGATTGCAGTTCCTACAATAGCGCCTTCGGCAATGGGAGCATTGAAAAGCCTGTGATAAGGCAATGCTTCGGTCAGGCCACGATATACTGCAAAAGCCCCACCCCAGTCGCGATTTTCCTCACCGTACGCAACCAGAGTTGAATCTTTATAAAACCGGTCGATAATTGCCTCGAAAATCCCATCGCGAAGCTGGTATTGTCTGGCTTTTGAAACTGGTTTTCCGGTGCTGTCGATATAAAATCTTTCTTTATTCCTTATTGCTTTAACTCTTGGATTCTCTTCAATTGACAGGCAGGTTTCAGGATTGGATTTTCCTAAAGAATCTTCCGATCCGTTAGAAAACATCATGTTCCCTATGGCGTCCGGATTTTCAATAAGGTTGATCCTTGGTGATATGGCATCATCTATTGCCAGCCTGAGTGTATTTTCTATGTCAGAGGCTACCTTGAGGGTAATTTCTTCCAGAACCTTTTGCTCTGTAATATTATTAAGAATAAGATCCTGTCCGTACTGCAATATGGAATCAATCTCCTGCCATGCTTCCACCTCCTCTTTACTCCGGTATGAAGATGCATCGGAAG
>DATAEX010000061.1:0-7430 GCA_036257765.1 Bacteroidales bacterium | reverse complement strand
TCTTTCTTGCATAAGAATCTGGATCTTCGCCATCAGGTAATAACACTACCCTGACATTCAGCCCTTCTTCGAGAAGAAGATCGATTCCTCTTAGCGAAGCCTTGATCCCGGCCTCATCACCATCGTACAGCACCGTAACATTGTGAGTAAACCTTTTGATCAGACGTATTTGATTTTGTGTAAGTGAGGTACCAGACGAGGCCACCACATTCTCAATTCCAGCCTGATGCATTGAAATTACATCAGTATATCCCTCAACCAGGTAACATTTGTCGTTCTTAAGAATGGACTGCCGGGCGAAATAAAGCCCATACAGTATATCACTTTTGTGATAAATTTCAGATTCAGGTGAATTGATGTACTTTGCAGTCTTATCGTCCGATTTCATTACGCGGCCGCCGAATCCGAGTACCTGTCCAGTGAGGCCATGAATAGGGAACATAACTCTGCCATGGAAACGATCAATGGTATAATTATCCCTTTGAATAGTAAGTCCGGTCTTAATCAGAAATTCCAGCTTATAGGATTTATCAATGGCGGTGCGAGTAAATGCATTTTTCTCTTCCCTGGAATAACCAAGCTGAAATTTGTGGATAATATCCTCCCTGAATCCTCTTTCGGAAAAATAGCTCAGTCCTATGGCTTTGCCTTCCTGGGTATAAAGTGTATCCATAAAATGCTGACAAGCAAACTGATTCACGGCAAGCAGGCTCTCTCTTTCATTTTTGATCTGCAGTTCCTGAATCGTTTCTTCCTTTTCAATAATCTCTATATTGTATTTCTTTGCAAGATAACGAAGCGCCTCAGGATATGTAAGTTTATCGTTTTCCATGAGAAAGGTGACCACATTGCCTCCTTTACCTGTACTGAAGCATTTAAAAATGCCCTTCGCAGGACTCACAAAAAACGAAGGAGTTTTTTCATTTTTAAAAGGACTAAGTCCACGATAGTTTTGTCCTGCTTTTTTAAGGCTCACAAACTCTCCGATCACCTCGACAATGTCAGCAGCATTAAATATCCTGTCTATTGTTGCCCTGTCAATCATTTCACCTTCCTCACATAATAGGGATCAAAATTGCATATTTAAAATGAGAACCACTAATAAGTCTACTTAATATCCTCGGTGGATATAAGTTTGTTAAGTAAAGCATAAACGGTAAGGCCGGCAATAGTTTTAATACCCAGCTTAGCAGTTATATTTTTCCTGTGTGTAATTACGGTATGTAAGCTGATGTATAATCGGTCAGCTATTTCCTTGTTAGTCATTCCAAGGGCTACAAGTTTTAGAACCTCTTTTTCCCTATGACTTATTACTTCGGAAAGACGCTCATCATCAGGCTGGTATGAAAGGCTTCTAAGGCTTTTATCAATTTTGTGATAAATAATTCTTTCCGAATCATCCTGTTCGATAATTTCGGTTCCGTCGATGTTATTGTGAGCCTTACGATCAATATCGTTGATAATCATTATAAAATAAACCCTGATTGAATTACGGATGTGGTCTATTATAGTAACATTGCACTCGGACAGGAATGATCTGCTGATTATCAGCAGGCCTTTATTTTCTTTTTTAAGATACTGGATTAATTTGTTTGGGTCAGTAACTTCTTTTATTGAAAGCGAAAATCCGGTTTGATTAAGTATTCCTGAAATTCCAAGCCGGACAAGTTGAGATTTATCAGCGATAATTACATGCACAGGCCCCATAATCAAGATGAATAATTATCCAGAAGCCATCTTTCCATGTACCTTACTTTAGGTACCAGAATTTTATCCTCAATCCTGGCATGATCTCTAAGGTCGACTTCCAGCCGGAACAACTCAAAGAGAATCGATTGACTTAATCGTGGATCGACAGGAACGGGAAGATATTTTATAAGGATGTTTTTCAGATCAAGAAGCTTATCTTCCACATTATCATGATCTCTTTCGAAATCATCAATTGAATACTCCTTAATACTTTCAACAATTTCTTTTTCAGCTTTTTTGTTGAGGTAAGCTTTTTCGATCCTGAAAATATATGGATAAACTTTATCTTCCTCACGTTGTATATGAATCTCCAACTCAGTCCGGTATTCATTAAAAAACTGGTCAATGAGCCTTATTGAGTTTCCTGGATCATTATCGGGCAGAGTTGCAATCCTCATCAGAAGTTCAGATAATTCAGGAATCTTGCTTTTCAAATAATAATCATGTGATTTTCTGAGATAATCTACGATAAGCTTTAATGAAAAACCCCGGAGGTGTTTTTTCGGAGAATACTGCTTATGGTGATACGAGTTGATTATTTCGAGAAAGAAGTCCACATCAATTTCATAATCATTGCAAACCTGTCTGATGCTTTTATCCCCAAAACCAAGGTTAATTCCAAACCTCAAAATGATTTGCAACAAATGGTAATTCATATGAATCACATCTGCCATTTTCATGTTCGGTTGGAAGAGCATATTTAGTCAGTTTGCTGTTAGCGTGTTAAAACTGGAGACTACAGTAACGGTTATTTATCAAAATGAACCAATGAAAAAATTTCATGGGGAGTAAGACGATTTCGGCCCTTGAGGAAATCGAGCTCAATTATGAAACTTAAATAAGCTTTTTTTATATTAAACATTTTAACCAGATTTAAAGTTGCAAGAGCCGTACCGCCTGTGGCAAGAAGATCATCATGAATTAATACAACATCCTCAGGTACAAGGGCATCAAGATGCATTTCCAGGATATCTTTTCCGTATTCAAGATCATAAATAACCTTGTGCGTTGCTGATGGTAATTTGCCGGGTTTGCGTACCGGAACAAATCCTGCATTAAGCTTGTATGATAACGCGCCACCGATTATAAATCCGCGGGATTCAATAGCCACAACTTTAGTAATCCCTTTACCTGAATAATGTCTGGCCAACTCTTCCGTAATTTGATGAAATAAATGTGGGTGTTTCAGAGCTGTAGTTATATCTTTGAACTGAATTCCTTTTATAGGAAAATCCGGTATATTCCGGATAGAATCCTTAATGTCCTGTTTTGAAATAATTTGCATTTTATCTGTGAGTTTGATACAAAAATAACAGAATTTTATGGTAACTAATCATGAAGCCTTTGATTTCAGTCATTTGCATTATTGAATAATGAGAAAAATTGATTATTTTTATATTCCAGTAAAAATCAGGACAAAATGAACATAGATCTGCTTAAGTATGTGTCTGATCGCATACATGAAGAGGGCGGTAAAGGAAAGGAGACAGGTCCTGTAATTACCTTATCCAGAGAATATGGATGCCCTGCAAAAATTATTGCCGGTCGTCTTGCTGAGGAACTTACCCGGAAGCTTTTTGCCAAAGGCAAAGATATTAAGTGGAAGTATGTGACCAAGGAAATAATGGCCGAATCTGCCAAAGCGCTGGAAATCGATCCAGAAAAAATTAAGTATGTTTTCCAGTATGAGCAAAAGAGTATGGTGGACGATATTATTTCAGCCCAGTTCAATAAATATTATAAGAGCGAAAGGAAAATCCGGAATACAGTTGCCCGGGTTATACGTAACATGGCGGCTGAAGGTCATGTCATAATTGTCGGTCGTGGCGGAGTGGCTATTACACACGATATATCAAGGTCGCTACATATTATGCTTGAGGCTCCTCTCGAATGGAGAACGGTGCGTATTGCAGAAAATTTTAAAATTTCACTTGAGGAGGCCAAAAAAGCTGCACTTGATGTGGACAAAAAGCGAAAAGAGTTCCGTGAATACTTCCAGGGTAAGGATTCTGATTATACGCGATTTGATATGAATATTAATTGCATGTCATTTTCGATTGAAGAAATTGTTCACATTATTCTTAGAGTTGCAGAAATCAGGAAGCTTGTGTAAGAAAGCCAGCTTTAGTTTTTTTAATAGCTTCAGACAACTCCTTCAACAGCACGATTAAGAAAAGCATTAAAGCCCGACATAGCCTGAAAAACCTCTCTAATTTCCTTCATAAAAGCCGGTTTGATGTAGATATTATCAGGCTCTTCCTTTATTATAGTGTAGTGCTTGTATTTCAGGTAATTGAGGCCGTCAAAATCCTTTGGAAATCCCTTGGGAGCTGATGACAGCTTATCACCCCACAATTCAGATCCAAAATGACGTGTAAATGACTTAGCATTCACTATTTGCCTGAATTCATCTATATTTTCAAAGATCTCTGACCGGATTGCTTTTAACATTGGCCCTGATGGCATATAAATACCCCCTGCCAGAAAACATTCTCCCGGTTCAACATGGATATAATAACCGGCATTTAATCCTTTTCTGCCTCCCCTGGCAATAAATGCGCCGAAATTGGTTTTATACGGTTCTTTGTTATTGGAAAATCTTATATCCCTGTTGATCCGGAAAATCGATGCCGATGCTGTTGTTTGAGCTGCATGACGATCAAATTGCCCTATTTCTGAAATTACCAGATTAATAAAATGCTCAAATTCTTTCCGCAACGAATTATAAATGGTTCTCTTGTCATCAAACCATTCTTTGTAATTATTTTTCTTTAATTCTTTCAGAAACCTGAACAATTCCGGATTTATCATGATAAGGTCAGATCTGGTTATTGACTGTAAATTTGTAAATTTATGACATTACGTATATATTAGAAATACCTGATGGATAAAATAGTTATGATTGTTGCAGGTGGTACCGGAACCCGGATGAATGCCGGTATACCAAAACAATTTGTATTGCTTGATAAAAGGCCTGTATTAATGCATACTGTCGAAGTATTCAGGAAATATGACATACATATCAGAATCATCGTTGTTTTACCTGAAGATCAAATTGGTATTTGGAAAGGTCTGTGTAACCAGTATAATTTTGCAGTAGAGCATGAAATAGGATCAGGCGGTGAAACACGATTTCATTCAGTTAAAAGGAATCTGTCTTCCGTACCTGACAATTGCCTGGTTGGAATTCATGATGGCGTGAGACCACTCGTAAGTTTGGAAACCATTGAACGGTGTTATGCAGCAGCATTAAAAAATGGCAATGCTATACCCACTATAAAAATTCCTGAAACACTAAGACGGATAGAAGGGGCTAAATCAGTTCAGGTTGACCGTGAATTATACTGTCTTATTCAGACCCCCCAGGTTTTTATGGGAAATATCTTAAAAAAAGCTTACAGGCAGGACTACAGGGAAGAATTTACAGATGACGCAGGAGTAATTGAAAGTGCGGGATATGCAATATATTTAGTGGACGGTAATCCTGAGAATATAAAAATCACCTATAAAAATGATCTGAAGACTGCTGCAGCATTAATTAGCCCTTAAGCCAAGATATCAGGGTTTATATACTTCAATGGTTCCTCCTGAAATAGCATTTTGTATTACTTTCTCAGGATCTCCTTTGAACGAAATAAATCCTTTTGTTGAAGCTTCAGCATTCAATACATCCTCAGCATATATTTTTGCTTTGCCGCCGGAGGATACTTTTATGTTAATGGTATCACATTCAAAATCATATGCTGAAACTGTCGCCGTGGTGGATACAGTCACATCCATATTTTTGGCATAGCCTTCAGCAGTAAGAAGTGCTCCTTCTGTCAGCTTTCCATTAAGTGTAGTAATGTCGGCATCAAGATACAACATTCCTCCGCTTTTCAGATTAATATTCAATGCCTGACCTTTGAACAATGAAGTTGTTGTAACGTCGGCACCTCCTGCCACCTCTATATCGGTCAGATTTACATAATTTAGTGTAACCATTACTTTCTTTTTTGTAAATGGTTCACCATATACACTTAACTGTAAGGTATTATCTGAATTTTCTGATTTTACGGCGGACTCATCAATACCTTGTGTCTGTATAAGAGCTGATTCTTTATCCGACTTTACCAGTCGAACTATTATCCTGTCCTCGACATACAGTTTGCTGAATGGGGCAATGTCTCTCGTGACGGAATTTTGAGCATTTACTGATAAAATTGTGATTCCTGATAAGAGAGTAAGCAAGGATTTTCGTAACATTTTTCCAAAGATTAAAGTGATTTCTAGAATTAACCTATAAATAGGTTCAAATATTATTCCATTATTAAAAACGATCAGGCTTCTATAATCCTGAACGGTACATTTAACAGGTTCTGAAACACTTCCCCGGCTTCAAGCATGTTTTCGTCGTCGGTATCATAATACCAGTTTATAGACATCGTTCTGGTTTTTCCAAACCTGTTCTGAACGTTTTTGAGGATATGAAAAAGCCATTTTGAAGAACTCGAGTTGAGATAATTCAACTTAAAATCGATAGAAAACCTTGATTTACAATTAATAATCGTCTCATCAAGAACTATTACCAGTTTTTCATAGAAAGGCGAAGGATCCTCGAGACGGGATGGTCCAGTAATAATGATTCGATTATCTTCAGGAGAAATTTTAACTGAAGGAGTAAAAGCAGTTTCCCTGATTGCTACGTGCATATTTCTGAATGGATGATCGGATCAGAAAGTATATTCTATTGCAAGGGCCTTTTCAAGCGATTCACGACTGATCTCATCTTTTATGATATAACTTCGTGCTCCAGCCTCAATCATCTGGACTACATATTTCATTTCTGAATGAAATGATACGGCTATAACTATGAGATTCCTGTATAAAATAGTAGCCTGACGGGTAGTTTCAATGCCATTCATTGTTGGCATATTAATGTCCATAAAGACAAAATCGCAAACTTTATTTTTAAGCTGATTTAAACAATCCTGTCCATCGGTTGCTGTAGAAATAGATTCTATTCGGTCTTCGAAATAATCCAGCAACATAAATTTGAGAGCATTCACAAAATGCGGGTTATCATCAACAATCAATACTTTCAATTTCTTCATTCTACAGGATTATTCTTAAATCTCAGGCTTTTTCCGCAAAAATAAATTTACTAAAAATTAATGCAAATTAAGAAAAATATATGATTGCAAACATAACTCCGTTATCAAGAGGGTATAAAAATCCAGCGGGAAGTCAGTAAAACCAACTCCCCGCTTTCCTACCTAAATCCAACCAAACCCTATCTTAAATATTTTTTGTTAGTGCTATTTTCTACTTGTAACTAATACAAATATAAAAGAGCGTTCAATTGCTGATAAGGGAAAAACTACTTAAAATTTTCATATTTATACTCATTCACCTATGAGTAAAAATCGCCAGATATAATGGGTAAATATACGCATTATATACTTATCAGATTATTTTTCAAGGCGTAAATAACCAAACTGATTGAATTTTTGCTTCCGGTTTTATCGAGCAAATTGGTACGATGTCTTTCTACAGTCCGGTGGCTGAGGTGCAATGCCGAAGCAATTTCCTGGTTTGACAGTCCCTGGCTGATCATATTAAGCACATCTTTTTCGCGCTGAGAAAGCTTAATCGCCTGAGTTTTTGCATTATCTCTTATTATTGTCATCAAAAGTTCCTGG
>DATAEX010000084.1:0-3529 GCA_036257765.1 Bacteroidales bacterium | reverse complement strand
CAATACCCTTGGGGCTTCCTGTACTACAGAGCTTATCCGCAGAGTATTTTTCTTCCTTTCGGACGGCCATACGGCCGGTTTTTATATTCTATTCTGCGAATAGATTATATCGATTGGGAAGGTTATGCTTATGTGGGTCTGACTGCTTTTGCCGGTACACTTTTCTTTCTCTATATTCTGGTAAGTAAATTTGTGCAGCGAAAATACAGACAAATAACCAGCATCACCTATAACAGGCAACTTAATATTCTTTTCTGGGCATCACTGGCCAGCCTGCTTTTTTCATTCGGAGTTCCCTTTATACTTGGATTGGAAAGGCTTATCGATTTCATAGGGCCGATCCGGCAAATGCGGGGAATAGCCCGGTTCGCCTGGCCGTTTTTTTATATCATGAATATTTTAACAATCTATTGGCTATGGAATTGGTGGAAGTCGAAGGACAAAAACCTTATCGCTGCATCGGTTACAACCGTAGCATTGTTCATGATTTGTACAGATGCCTATTATAATGTTCGTAACAAGGGTAAAAGTCTTGAAAATATCATGCCTGCCCTTACCGATCAAAATAATGAAGACCCCGATAACCAATGGTTACAAAGACTTGATTTAGACCGTTACCAGGCTATCATACCTTTGCCCTATTTTCATATTGGATCCGAGAACATTTGGCTCGATGGTCAATGCGATATCATTAATAAAACATTTATTTCAGTGAAGAATTCAGGACTTCCCACAATGGGTTCACTGTTAAGCAGAACATCCCTAAATCAGACAATAGAAAATGTATCAGCGATAACTGCTCCGTCCTGCAAAAATTATTACCTGAACCGATATCCTACGGAAATGCCATTTCTTCTGCTGGTAGCCAGATGTGAAAAAAAATATCCTCACGAAAAGGAACTGATCAGGCATGCTAATTGGATTGATTCAACAGGTGTTTTCGATATTTACGAATTACATCCCAAAGCATTCAAAATCATCCAGGATTCTCTTTTTTCAAATGTTGTCAGGGAATATAGCAGCGTTAATCTTCATAAATTTCGTGATATTTATACTACCTATTCTATAAGGAATTTTCAATTTCTGACCTTCGACAGCCTTTTAAATGATACATCCTTTTTTGGTTCCGGATGTCTGTCGGGCAAGGCAAAGAACAGGACTATTCTTTACACCGGTCCGGTTCCGTCTGATGATACAACACGGACTTACAATCTAACCTTCTGGATGAGTAATATAAGGACTGATCTTTATCCGCGGACAATGATTACCATTAACGAAACGGATAGTCTTGGAAACAAAGTGAATACACTTAATTTTCCGGTCTCAAAACAAATCATGCAGGTTTCCGGAAACAAGGCATTAATAGAATATGAATTCCACCTGGCCGATAATTCGAATCAATTAAATATTTCAGCTCAAAACAGGATACTAAGAAATAATATGATTCAGTTTGATAATATCCTTTTACGGCCGGTTACAACAGATGTATATATTAGTGACGGTTCCACCATTTGGAAAAATAATTTCTGTTACTGTAAAACCGACTGATTAGTTACGTCAGAGCCCCGTCGGTGCGAAATCGCAATTGTTGAGAACATGATTTCGCACTTACAGCGCTCATGTTAAATGTCGATAATGTTATCTACAAAGATTTCGCCCTTACAGGGCTAAATGCAAATACAAATATTAATAAATTGAATCCGATTTTAAGCATGCTCTGATTATAAACTATGCGGATAAAATATTTTGTCGAAATATTTATTGTTTTGGTTTTTTGCAGTCTCCCATTATTCCTTCATATTGACTCACAGACGCTGAGACAATGGGACGAAGCCCGCAATGCAGTCCATACGGTGGAGATGCTTCAAGACCACAACTACCTTGTGAGAACATTTAACGGAATTCCTGAAACATGGGAACCTAAACCTCCTCTTTTAATCTGGTTACAATTAGCCTCGGTTAAATTGTTTGGACTGAATGAACTTGCACTCCGCCTTCCATCTGTTCTGGCAGCTTTCATGACAGCCATCCTGCTGATACTTTATTTTGCCCGTTTTCTTAACAGCCGATTTACTGGTTATATTGCGGCACTGATTCTTGTTACGTCACAGGGATATGTTGATCGACATATTGCGCGGACAGGCGACCATGATGCCTTACTTATTTTATTTTCTACTGCGATTATTCTTCATTTTTATCAGCTTATTATTTCAGATAAGCCAAGGCCGTTACAGTTTCTCGGATTATGTTTCCTTTTTATATTAGGTGTATTCACAAAAAGTGTTGCCGCATTGTTCATTTTGCCCGGATTGATTATATCTGTTTTCATATTCAAAGCCGGGAAAAAAGTATTTTTTAATAAATGGTTTTATCTGTCCTTTCTGATCTTTATCTGCGTTACAGGAAGTTACTATGTTGCCAGGGAATTCATTCAGCCAGGGTATTTAAATGCAGTGTGGCACTGGGAGTTATTCCCAAGATATGCCAACACCGAAAATAATTTCGATTCGGGTATCTTTTGGTATTATGCTATTAATTTTTTCAAATTACGATACACATATTGGATCTGGTTCCTGCTGACATCGGTCATTATGCTGCCGTTTCTTCTTAGGGGACCATTAAAAAGTTTTTACTGGTATATAGTTTTAAATACGGGATTGATTTTTATTGTCCTTTCATTTGGTTCAAAAGGATTATGGTACGACGGCCCGCTTTTCCCTCTTTTTGCGATCATAATTTCTGTATTTATTGAAAGTGTGCTCAACAAATTAATGGACAAAGTGAGCAACATTCAGGATTGGATCATAAGGTGGATTACAGTTATTATACTGTTGGCAATTATGTTTATTCCATATTATGCCATTATTAAAAAAGTCACCAGAACGGGGGAATATCCGTGGGATAAAGAGTATTTTTCGATGGCCTATATTCTCAGAGACAGCATTATGCTGGAAAGCTTGCCTGACCCTCTTAAAGTGGTATTCGAAGGTTACGATGCTCATTTGTTGTTTTATGTCAAAGCAGTAAATTATCAGAAAAAAAGTGAAAGACTAGTGTCTGGTAATTTTTCAACTATTCGAACAGGTGATGACATTATTATTTCGCAACAGCAGGTAATGGACAGCATCACTGCACGTTTTAACTACCGGATCATTGAAGAACAGGAACCGGTAAAAGTAATAAGGATTCTGGAGGAGAAAATTTAGAACTTCCGATATTTCTTTTCAAAATCAGCAGATAATCGTCCTCCATTATAAGAGCCCAGTCAGGATCAGTTCGGAACTTCTGTAGCTCCGACGCAAATGCTTCCGGACTGAGTGGATAGGTACTGCTGCCTTTCAGGATAACAATATATTCGGCACGATCTGCATAAGGAAACATGTGTATGCCTTTGCGACTAGCAAAATGGGGAATCAGATTCTGAGATGCTGAAATTGTACCCTCATCCGGAATGTATTGCCTGACTTTTTGCTTTATTTCTTTTGCAGGCCAATCGCAGTTCCAGAAGGAAGAACTCAACAGATTCTCT
>DATAEX010000070.1:0-1618 GCA_036257765.1 Bacteroidales bacterium | reverse complement strand
GGTAATAATAGTACTGCCAGTTAGAATCGATTATAGCACCCTTTGCATCCCGCGGTGGATCAGGAACAATAACATCGAGCGTTGCCCTGAGAAAATCCGAAACAAAAAGGTCAGAGTTTTCGGCTTTTATTGATTCAATTTTTGTAACACGTTGATCGTTCACCTTCTTTAATTCAGCTGTCAATTTTTCCTTTTGTGCCTGATCGGAGGTTAATTTAATTTGTGATGTAAGACTGTCGGCCTTTTTTCTCAATCCCGAAAAGAATCTTTGGAATTCGATGAATATGTGGTTTTCCTGGGAGCCCTCAAATGACAAGGTATTCAGGAAATCTACCGTATCAGCAACAATTGAGAATTCCTGATCATCACCCATAGCAACATCGAAATAGCTTGAATTGGGCAAATACACCAGATACATTCCCGCAGGCAATTTCTTATTTCCCATAAACGTGCCAAAACCTTTATTGTCAAGTGTTAATGTATCATCCGGATACATGGTTTTGCTCAGGTAATGACCGAGTATTACCTGTTTATTAGCCAGACCGTTGATTTTCACTTTTATTTTATATCCTTCGGCATTCAGTGCAAGGCAAAAAATAGAAAAAGTGAAAACCAAAAGAAGAAAAGGGATCAAACGTTTCATATTAGGCAAGATTTATAAGCCGCTTTACAGCGCGCAAAATTAGTTATTAATTGATGAATATAAAAACGGACACAAGCCCCTCATATTTCCTATATTTGAATAATAAACAAGCTGAAATGCTAAGCCTCATCGATTGTCAAATCATCATTAACAGGCATATAAACGAAATAAAACTGCCAGAGTTACCACTAAACCTGTACGAACCTATCAAATATATGCTGAGCCTTGAGGCAAAAAGGCTCAGGCCTTCCCTGGTATTGATGGGGTGTAATGTTTATTCGGAAAATACTCAGCCTGCAATTTATCCCGCCCTCGCTATTGAAGTATTTCATAATTTCACCCTGATCCATGATGATATTATGGACCGTTCGGATCTCCGCAGAAATCATCCAACGGTTCATGTTAAGTGGAATCCAAGTGTTGCCATACTTTCGGGGGACGCTATGTTAATTAAGGCTTACGAACTCTTATCGCATCCATCCATAGTTAACCTGCACCAGATCTTACCGGTCTTTAACGATACCGCACTAAGAGTTTGTGAGGGTCAACAATTTGATATGGATTATGAAAGTTGTGCAGGTATTACTATTGATGAATATCTTCAAATGGTGGAATACAAAACTGCAGTGCTTGTCGCTGCAGCTCTTAAGATAGGAGCCCTGACAGGCGGTGCATCTGATAAAGATGCCGAATTGCTCTACCAGTTCGGCAGAAACCTGGGGATCGCATTTCAACTGCAGGACGATCTTCTTGATGTATTTGCCGATTCATCTGTATTCGGAAAAGTTACCGGAAATGATATCGTGTCAAACAAAAAAACCATATTATTGATTGAAGCATTAAACTCCGCAAACCGTGGAATGAAGGCGGAGTTATTGCGATGGCTGGGTAAAACCGACTTCGAAAGAAATGAGAAGATCAGGGCAGTAAAAGAAATATATTCTTCTTTGCATCTGGAACAACTGGTTAATAAAA
>DATAEX010000067.1:0-2862 GCA_036257765.1 Bacteroidales bacterium | reverse complement strand
ATTTATTGCCAGTGTCTTTGCTAATCCCGGCACTCCCTCGAGCAGAATATGGCCATCCGATAAAAGGCCTATAAGCAATCCGTCGATCAGGTGTTTCTGCCCGACAATAACTTTTTTAATTTCCTGATTAATTCTTTCAATAAATGCGCTTTCACGTTCAATTTTCTCGTTCAGCTCCTTAATCTGAATAGAAATATCTGCCATATGAACTTTTTAGTTTATTTTCAAGGTGGCCGGCGTAGTTCATGCTCACCGTTAGCCTGTTATCCTTACGCAAGGCCAGTGCGAAAGTAACAAATTTTGAACCACTGCCTGAGTTTGAAACGGTTAAAGTATGTTAATTAACTGATATAATGCCAGTTAACTTCTGTTAAAAATTGTTAAACGATTTTCAAGAAATATTAAACAGGTAAAAAGATATTTTCAGGGTATTCTATATCATAAAGCATCAATCCCTGGGCAGGTACAGAAAAGCCTGCCAAACTTCGTTCGCGGCCTTCTATTATTTGGTAAAGATCATCAATAGGAGTTTTTCCCCTGCCTATATCAATTAAAGTGCCAACAATTGCGCGAACCATATTTCGTAAAAACCGGTTTGCCCTGATTGTAAATATAACCCTGCCTTCATCATTTATCCATTCAGCAAAAAATACTTTGCAGTAGTGTGTTTTCACATCACTGTGAAGTTTTGCAAAACTCTTGAAGTCACTGAATTTAAGAATTTCAGAAGCAGCCCGGTTGAGAAGATTTAAATCGAGTGGTACAGGATAAAACCAGGCATAATCACGAATGAAAGGATCTTTTACAGTGTTTATGGTATATTTATAAGTACGGGAAACAGCTGAATACCGTGCATGTGCATCGGCCTTAACAGGGTAAACCGAAGTGATGGCTATATCAGGCGGAAGTATGGCATTCATTTTATATATAAAATCAGGGGTTTTCTCCGGCATGTGGTGACCGGTATCAAAGTGAGCAGCATATTTGCGGGCGTGTACTCCGGTGTCGGTCCTTCCTGCGCCAGTCGTCTTAACTTCCTCATGAAGCAGTGTTCTTAATGACTTTTCGATCTCTCCCTGGACAGAAGATGCGTTGGGCTGAATTTGCCAGCCATGGTAACCGGTCCCCCTGAAGGCCAATTCTATGAAATAACGCTGCATGGAGCGATGCATTTGCATCAAATGTAGCTAAATCAGAACAATTTTTAAATCTCACCGTATAAATCAAGACAGCAAACAAATTTATAAGATGAAAAAGTTAATTACAGCATTGATTGCCATTTTATTAGGATCGATGGCTTATATGCAGACTTCTATTCCAAAGGCTCAATCACTTTTCATTTATAATTTTTCGAGGCTGATCGAATGGCCCGCCAATTACAGAACGGGTGATTTCATAATAGGTGTGCTGGGAACTGCTGAAGTAGCAGGCGAACTTGAGGCATATACAAAAGGTAAGAAAGTGGGAGCACAGAACATCCTGATAATGAGGTACAAAACGCCTGCAGAGATACAACAATGTCATATTTTATTTATTCCTTTTGTAAGGACAAAACAACTGCCGGAAGTAGTTGCCAATCTTGCGACTAAAAGCACGCTGATAATAACTGAAAAAACAGGTGCCCTTAACGATGGAGCGGCAATTAACTTCATCATCCTCGAAGACAGGATGAAATTTGAACTCAGGGCTGAGAATGCCAATAAATACGGTATAAAATTCAGCGCAAAGCTACAGGAAATGTCAGGCGGAGGCGCAATGCTATAGATCGTTCCAGATTTCCCAGGATTTTTCAGCCTGCAAATGCAACATCTGCAGGCCATTTTTTATTATAGCGCCCTGTTCTCTACCCTTTTGCAAAAAAAGAGTCATTTCAGGATTATAAACCAGGTCGTAAAGAATATGTTTCTTTGAAAGGTGCTGGTAAGGAATATCGGGGAAATCGTCTACATGTGGATGCATGCCTGCCGGACTCGTATTTACTATTACCCTGACCTCATTAATAGTACTCTCAGAGACCATCCCGTATGATATGTGATCCGGTTTCGAAGGGTTGCGCGAGACAAATATTACTTCAAATCCCATCTTCCTTAAAACCCAGGCAACTGCTTTAGACGCTCCCCCTGTTCCTAAAATAAGCGCTTTCTCTGACCTGATGCTTTCCTTTAACAGAGGCTTGAGTGATTCGCCGAATCCATATATATCCGTGTTGTATCCCTTCAGAATACTATTTTTCCCTTTACGAAATATTTTAATTGTGTTAACTGCTCCAATATCAGTTGCCGCAGGTTCAGTTTCGTTAAGAAATGGTAGTACTTTTTCTTTGTAAGGAATAGTTACATTGAGGCCAAGTAGTTCCTTATTCTGCTCAACGAGAGCCGTCAAAAGATTTATACTACTGAGCGGGTACAGGTCATAACGGGCATCAGCAATACCCTCTCTTTGGAATTTCGCTGCAAAATAAGATCCTGAAAAAGAATGCGAGAGTGGAAAACCTATAAGGCCGAAGAGTCTCAATTTTATTTATGATTTCTGGGTTCTGCATCAATCCAACGACAGGTACTTCTCCGAATCTGGTCTTTGAGATTTCAGTTCAGCCGGGAGATAGTCAAGAAAAGTATCCCCCCGTAATCCCTGGCGAAGGCATTCCAGCGGTATCACATCATTAGTTGCAATATTCCCCAAATTTGCATTCGGGCCGAGAAGCTTAATAAAAAATGCCTGCTGCTTTACAGTCGGCGCTTCCCATAAAACTACATCCGGATTTAATTTTTCTTTTATTAGTTTAATAAGTGAATCATTCACAGACCCGTCGCTGTGGTAGATTCCGGTGGTTCCGCTTTCACGGGCCTCGGCAATTACTTT
>DATAEX010000063.1:0-5420 GCA_036257765.1 Bacteroidales bacterium | reverse complement strand
GTTTCAACAAAAAGTATCTCACCGCCAACTGCAGTCCATGCAAGTCCTGTAACCACACCGGCGAATTCGTTGCCCTGATATTTATCCTTCACATATTTTGGAGCTCCCAGAATTTCTTCAAGGTCCTTTTCACTGAGCCTTTTATTGTAAGGTTCATCCATTGCAACTTTGCGGGCGATAACCCTGACGATTTTGGCCATCGTTTTGTCGAGTTCGCGCACTCCTGACTCATGTGTATAATTGTCAACCAGGTACTCAAGAATTTTTTTGGTCATTATGATCGCATCCGGTTTCAGGCCATGGTTGCCAAGTTCTTTCAAGAGAAGATGACGACGGGCGATCTGAACTTTTTCTTCGATTATATAACCGCTGATATTTATTAGTTCCATCCTGTCGAGTAATGCAGGATTGATGGTTGTGGTCGTATTGGCAGTTGAAATGAAAAGCACCCGTGACAAATCGAACTCATGTTCGATAAAATTGTCGTAGAAAGCACTGTTCTGTTCGGGATCAAGAACTTCAAGCAGAGCTGATGACGGATCGCCATGAAAGTCCTTTCCTACTTTGTCGATTTCATCCAGAACAAATACCGGATTCGATGATTTTGCTTTTCTCAGGCTTTGCATGATTCTGCCTGGCATAGCTCCTATGTAGGTTTTCCTGTGTCCCCGTATCTCAGCTTCGTCATGCAGGCCGCCCAACGACATACGGATATATTTCCGGTTTAGGGCTCTGGCAATCGATTTTCCCAATGACGTTTTACCCACTCCCGGAGGGCCGACAAGGCAAACTATGGGTGATTTCATGTCGCCTTTCAGCTTAAGCACCGCCAGGTGTTCTATGATCCTCTCCTTTACTTTTTCGAGACCGAAATGATCTTTATCAAGAATTCGTTGTGCACGCTTCAAATCAAAATTATCCCTTGTATATTCATTCCAGGGAAGCTCAAGAAGCGTTTGTAAATAATTCAGCTGAACGGAATATTCCCCTGTAGCGGGGTTGAGCCGGTTCAGTTTTTCTACTTCTTTCAGGAATGAAGCATTAACATCCTTGCTCCATTTTTTCTTTTTTGCTTTGTGCTTAAGTTCTTCGATTTCCTGTTCGATCGGATTACCACCCAATTCATCCTGGATCGTCTTCATTTGCTGATGAAGGAAGTACTCTCGCTGCTGCTGATCCATGTCGATCTTGACCTTGGTCTGAATATCATGTTTGAGCTCAAGCATCTGGACTTCACGTGAGAGATACTGCAATAGCTCAGTAGCACGTTTTTTAAGATTATTCTGTTCAAGCAAATGCTGTTTCTCATGCATCCTGATATCACTGTTGGAACTGATAAAATTGATGAGAAAAGCTGAACTCTCGATGTTTTTCACTGCGAAAGATGTCTCAGGGGGTATGTTGCTTGAAAGCTTAATTATTTTAAGTGAGAGATCCTTGAGTGACCCGACAATAGCTTCAAATTCAGGGTCTTTTCGGCGTGGTTTTACATCTTCGAGTGCAGTAACTTTTGCCAGATAATAGGGTTCAGAGGAAACCACCTCATCAACCACAAACCTTCTTTTGCCCTGAATGATAACTGATGTGGTACCATCAGGCATTTCGAGGATCCTGAGCAACTGGGCGAGAGTACCTATATTATACATTTCTGCGGGCTCGGGATCGTCGATACCGGGATCTTTTTGTGCAACGGTACCAATGATTTTGTTTTTCTGATATATATCCCGTACAAGCTTCATTGATTTTTCCCTGCCTACTGTAATCGGAATGATAACTCCCGGAAAAAGTACTGTATTCCTGAGTGGAAGAATGGGAAGCGTTTCAGGAACGCTGGTCATTGAAATACTTTCCTCATCCTCTTCAGAAATAAGAGGTATGAAATCGGTGTCTTCATTAACAGGTGAAAGGTACAGAGCGTTTAGTTTCTTGTCCTGAGTTTTACTCATAAAAAATTTTATCTCCTGAGGTGTTAACAAAAAATTTGTCAATTTGTCAGTTAACGAAATATTAAATAGTCCTGGTATAATATAATCAATCTTTGTGCCACGTATACGTACAATTAATTATACGCGGTTTTGCGGTATCGTCCTGTAAGCATGAACAACCAGTCAATAATCCGGAGATCAGTTTCTCCGAATTCTTTCTGATGAAGGGACATCCCCATTTTGATCGTTTCAATCGCCTTATCGAGCCTGTAAGTTTCCAAACCTGAAGCTCCGCCCCAGGTAAATGACGGTATAAAATTTCCGGGAAATCCTGTCCCATATAAATTTGAGCAAATTCCAACTACAGTACCGGTGTTGAACATTGTATTGATCCCACTCCGGGAATAGTCACCCATAAGAAGACCGCAAAACTGGAGATCGGTATCTTCGAATTTTCCGGTTGCATAGTTCCATACTTTGACCAAGGCATAGTTATTTTTCAGATTTGAAGTATTGGAACCTGCTCCGATATTACAATACTCACCAATAACCGAATTTCCCATATAGCCTTCATGCACCTTGTTTGAATAACCCATGATGACGGAATTGGTGATCTCACCGCCTGCTTTTGAATAGGGGCCAATAGTGGTCGGGCCGTATATCCGGGTCCCCATCTTAATTCTTGCCCCTTCGCAAAGGGCAAGAGATCCTCTGATAAGGGAACCTTCCATTATAAGAGAGTTCTTGCCAATATAAATAGGTCCCGGAGTTGCATTCAGAGTAACATATTCAAGCTGCGCGCCCTGTTCGATAAAAATTCGTTCAGGTTTGATGATATTATTGGTAGAACTTAATGCAGCGCTTTCGCGACCTTTTGTGATGATTTCAAAATCCGATTCAAGTTCAAAGCCGTTATTACGGAAGATATGCCATACTCTTGAAATTTTGTTGAACTGAGAATGAGCCTCTTTCCGGGAATATCCTCTGGGAGGCAAACCGTCGAACTGATCAATGTCATCTTTTCCCAGGCGGCCCGCTATAAATATCAATTCTTTTAACAGTACCTCACCCGGTTTCAATTCATTAATCTCACTTATTAAATCCTGATTGGGTGTTATAGAACCATTAATTACAATATTATCATCCGAGGCTTTTACAGGAAATTTTTCTGACAAATATTGCTGGGTGAGCCAGGAAAAACTTTCACCTGTCCATTTTTCCCACTTTTCCCGGATGGTAAGTATTCCAATACGCAGTTCAGATGCAGGCCTCGTAAATGTCAAAGGAAGAAGATGATCACGAAGATGATCATCAAAAAGAATATAACTGGTTCTGTTTTCCCCCATTTCAAATTATACCGGATTACAAATATACACTAATAATGACCGTTTAAAGAGAGGCTTATCCCCGCCACCTTTATTAAATAAAAACTCCGTTCCCATTAATATGAAAACGGAGTCGGATTATATCGAACAAACAACCTCAATTACTGCTTTTTCTTATCGTAATGCTTTTTGTAACGGTTCATAAACTTATCCACACGACCGGCAGTATCTACGAGTTTCATCTTACCTGTAAAGAAGGGATGCGATGTATTCGAGATTTCCATTTTAATTAGCGGATATTCTTTACCATCTTCAAGAGTAACTGTTTCTTTTGAAGCTGCTGTTGACCTGGTAACGAATGTATGACCGTTCGACATATCCCTGAAGGCTACCAGCCTGTAACTTTCGGGATGAATTCCTTTTTTCATTTTTTGATTCCTTTAAAATTGCAAATCGGGTTGCAAAAATAAGTAAATATTTTTAAAGTTCAAAATTTTGATTAGTCCTTTTTACGCACTCTTTCATATTTACTGCTAAGGTTATTAAACCTCTCAAAAGGCGCGTTGGGATCGAACAGATTGCGGAAAGTAATGTGTGTTTTGGCTTTTACAGCCCCGAATTGTCCGTATAAATGATTGACCGTATCATTGTAATCGCCCACCCAGGACAATTCAAGTTCTTCCATGCCTTTCGAACGCATGGTATCAGTAAGCTTAAGGTAAATACCTCCTACTACGCCTGTCCGCTGGAATTCAGGAATAACTCCCGACAATAATAAGCGGGATCTGGTAACGGCTCTCTTTCTATAGTATAAAAGCTTAAGAATATTGATAAGATGCAGTTTTCCGTTTTTCAACTTCTTAAAAATCTGGTTGACGTCAGGAAAAGCAATCAAAAAGCCGATAGGCTGATCATTATGATAACCGAACCATATGAGCTCTTCATCGATTATTGCCCTTGCATCCTTGAAAATATTATACAGATCATTATATTCGAGAGGTGTATAATTCTGCAGGAAGTCAGACCAGATCTTATTATACATTACCACCAATTCCCGGAGGTACTTTTCTGAATTTTTCATTTCGAAATGCCTGAATGAATATTCAGGTTTTTTCCAGAATCGTTCACCAAATTTCCGCATTTGCTCGGGATAGGGACGGCTGAAATGATCATGAAAACTATATTGTTCAAAATAGGTTTTGAAACCGTAATTCTCAAACAGCGATCTGTAATAAGGAAAGTTATAGGGCATCCCGTAGCCCTGGTGTGCAAAGCCTTCGACCAGCAAACCCCAGTTGACGAAGTTTTCACCGAAATTAACGGGACCGTCCATTGCTTCCATACCCTTTGAAGCAAGCCATTCCTTTGCTTTGTCAAATAATTTATCAGCGGCTTCCTGGTTATTTACACACTCAAAAAACCCAATACTGCCAGTGGGCTGTGTGTTATTGAAGGCCTTATTTTTATCGTAAAAAGCGGCAATCCTGCCGATAAGCCGACCTTCATTATCCTTTAAAACCCAACGTATGGCTTCACCATGTTTAAATGATGAATTCCTGGACGGATTAAAAGTGTTCTCAACTTCCATGTCGAGCGGACATGCCCAGTTTGGGTCGTTTTTATAAAGAACCTTTGGGGTTTCGAGAAATTCTTTTACTGTCTTTTTGTCGTTTACTTCAATAAGGGTCATTTTATTCAGAGTTTAAACCACTCTTTGATCCAGCTATTATCTATACCAGTCTGAGAGCGGTGTGCAAATTCATTTTTTTTAGGATCATAAATATAATCTTTTTTCCATTCGCTGGAATTTGCCACAATTTCTTTTAGGGCTTCAATAAAATAGTGCACTTCGTCATCCTTCATTACCGGATGTAGTGAAATTCTCACCCATCCCGGTTTTTCAGACATGTCTCCATGATTGATCTTTTCTGTAATCTGATGCGACCGGTCATAACTTACCTCAAGGAGGAAATGTCCGTAAGTTCCTGCACAATCACAGCCTCCCCTTACCTGTATGCCAAACCGGTCGGAAAGAAGTTTTACTATGAGATTAAAATGAATTTCGGTATGATAAAATGAAATAATTCCTAATCTGTGGAGCGTCTTGCCTGCCAGAATCTTAATACCGGGAATTTCTTTCAATCTGCTCATTGTAATTTCAACCAGTTGT
>DATAEX010000058.1:0-6140 GCA_036257765.1 Bacteroidales bacterium | reverse complement strand
TAATGCCGGGATTGACACCGCCGAATTCATCAAATTGCAAAACGTCCTGTATTCTTGTGGCTGGATCAAATATATTTTTCATCACAATGAATTTTGATAAAAATTACCACTTAGCGTCCTTCAGAACAATGATATTGGTTATGATTTTATCCTCGGGATGGTAAGACAAATACACTCATCATATGAATTTGCTGCTTGACCATTTCAATTCCCTAATTCATCAAGTTACTGGCACTTCCGCAAATCATTCTCGTATAAAAAGACAAACAAATAAAATCATGTTAAAGGATTGGAGCAATAAAACCATATTAATAGCTGAAGACGATGAGATAAGCTATAAATATCTTAACCTGATACTTACCCGCAAAACACAGGTTAACATATTATGGGCAATTAACGGACAAATGGCAATTGATTTCTGCAAAGAGTATAACCATATCGATCTTGTTTTGATGGATCTGCAACTGCCAATTGTGGACGGATTTGAAGCAATAAGACAAATTAAAGCGTTCAAACCCGAGTTACCTATTGTGGTCCACACTGCGAATGCTTATGGCAATGAATCCGAAAAATGCTTTGAAGCCGGCTGTGACGAATACGTTACCAAACCAGCTAATTTTCAGCATCTCCTTTACAAAATAGAGCATCTTCTGTCTCCTGTTTCTACCAGGTAAATAACCGGGAGTTGTTAACGGCTTAAGTTTTTGTTAAATTGCAGGTGAAATAAAATATACCCTGCTATAAAATGAGAACTTTGGTCCGACTTTTTGAAGACTGTGTTGAAAAATACGGTGACAATGTATTCCTGCTCGAAAAGAAAAATAACAAATACTTAGGGTCCACATTCAGAGAAATCCAGGAAAAGGTTCATCTTTTTGGTGCCGGATTGGTAGAAATGGGTATTAAAAAGGGAGATAGAATCGCGCTTTTGGCAGAAGGACGAAATGATTGGGTTATCAGTGAACTGGGTATTTTATATGCAGGCGCTGTCAACGTACCGCTTTCTCAAAAACTAACGGAACCATCTGAAATTAAATTCCGGCTGAATCATGCCGGAGTAAGATTTATTATTGTTTCGAAAAACCAGGCAAAAAAAGTCTTATCCCTTAAAAATTCCCTGCCGGATCTTGAAAAAGTAATCCTGCTCGATCAACAATCAACTTACGAGAATATGGAGTTGCCCATGAGTGAGGTGATCACACGCGGAAAATCACTATTAAAGTCGAATCCAGCATTATTTAACGAGAGGTGGAATTCTGTACAGGAAGGCGATTATGCAAATATTTGTTATACATCCGGAACAACAGCGGATCCAAAAGGTATAATTTTGAGTCACAGGAATTATACCGCTAATATTGATCAGGCACTCAGCTTGTTTAAAATACCGAGGTACTGGACAACTCTACTGATACTTCCCTGGGATCATGCCTTTGCACACACCTGTGGCATTTATGCACTCGGATCATGTGGTGCCAGCGTGGCTTCGGTACAGGTAGGTGATTCGCCGATGGAAACCCTTCGCAATATCCCGGTCAACATAAAGGAAAACAGGCCATATTTAATATTAAGCGCACCTGCCCTGGTTAAAAATTTCAAGAAGAACATTGATAAAGGGATACGGGATAAAGGAGCGGTTGCAGAGCGTCTTTTTAATTTTGGTCTGAGGGTAGCTTTTCTTCATAACGGTAACGGTTGGAACAAGGGTAAGGGGCTTCGTTTCCTTCTTAAGCCTCTTTTAATCCTGTTCGATAAGATACTTTTCAGCAAAGTAAGAGTAGCTTTCGGAGGTAATCTGGAATATTTTATTGGGGGTGCAGCGTTGCTCGACATGGATCTCCAAAAGTATTTTTATGCCATTGGTCTTCCAATATACCAGGGATACGGATTGACTGAAGCAGCACCGGTAATTTCGGCCAATAACCCGGCTAAACATAAACTGGGCAGTTCGGGTACACTCGTAAATAACCTTGAACTAAAGATTTGTGATGAAAATGGCGTTGCTTTACCGGTTGGACAGATAGGTGAAATAATTGTGAAGGGTGAAAATGTAATGGTAGGTTACTGGAGAAACCCGGAAGCCACCGCCGATAGTATCAGGAATGGATGGCTTTATACCGGAGACCTTGGGTATATGGATGAAGACGGTTTCCTCTATGTTCTTGGCCGTTTCAAAAGCCTTCTGATTGGCGATGATGGTGAAAAATACAGTCCCGAAGGTATAGAAGAAGCATTGGTTCAACATTCAAAATATATCGATCAATGCCTATTATTCAATAATCAGAATTCATACACAACTGCTTTGATTTATCCCAATATAGCAGCCATTAAGGGTTGGCTTGCCGAAAAGAATTTTAGCTCTGAAGATACAGGAACTCCGGAAAAAGTTATTCAGCTTATTAAATCACAATTTGACCAGTTCCTCGCGGGAGGAAAATTTGAAAGCATGTTTCCTCAGAGATGGCTTCCTGCTTCTTTCTATATTATTCCGGAGGGTTTTACCGAAGATAACCAACTGCTCAACAGTACAATGAAAATGGTAAGGCCTAAAATACATGAGCGGTTCAAAAATGAGATCAGTCTAATGTACACCCCGCAGGGGAAGAATATTTATGGCGAACATAATATGGTGACAGTTAAACAAATTACAGGATAGCTGGCACAACATATGTTTTTGGCGTAACTTTGCATGATTTTTATTGAACCACCGAAAATCGCCGGTGATCTCAGATTTAATTCTTGTTTTAAGTAATGGATAAACCATCAATTCATAAATTGCTTCAGGATAGAATCCTGATTCTTGACGGTGCTATGGGGGTACTTGTTCAGGGTTACAATCTTAAAGATCGGGATTACAGGGGCGAACGGTTTCAGGATTTTCCTCACGAACTTAAAGGAAATATTGATCTTCTTTCTTTGACCAAACCTGAACTGATTACGGAAATCCATAATTTATATCTCGAAGCAGGTGCTGACATAATCGAGACCAATACTTTCAGTGCCACTTCTATATCGCAGGCTGATTATCATATAGAGGATTTGGTGTATGAAATGAATCTGGCAGCCGCCAAAATTGCAGCATCAGCAGCCCAGGAATTTACGAAAAGAGATCCGGGGAAACCAAGGTATGTTGCGGGTTCAATAGGACCTACCAACAAAACTGCATCTATTTCTCCTGATGTCAATGATCCGGGTTTCAGAGCTGTTAGTTTTGACAACCTTGTTGATTCATATTCAGAACAAATGAGAGGATTAATGGATGGCGGCGTTGATCTACTTCTTATTGAAACCATTTTTGATACGCTTAACGGGAAAGCGGCCATTTTTGCCAGTGAAAATGTATTTGCAGAAAAAGGAAAACGGCTTCCTGTAATGATTTCAGGCACTATAACGGATGCAAGCGGCAGGACCCTTTCAGGACAGACAATCCGTGCATTTCTGATCTCAATGTCACATGCAAGGCCAATTTCAATAGGAATAAATTGTGCTTTGGGTGCCAGGGAAATGATGCCTTATGTTGAGGAGCTTTCAAAATACGCACCATTTTATGTAAGCGCTCATCCAAATGCCGGTTTGCCAAACCAGTTCGGAACCTATGACGATACTCCTGAAATAATGACCAATCAGTTAAGGCAGTTTCTTGATGGAGGATTTGTAAATATTGTTGGGGGATGTTGCGGTACAACGCCTGAACATATTAAATCATTTGCTAATCTCGCCTCCGGGTATAAACCAAGAATGGTGCCCAATAATCCGCAGGTTACCTCATTGAGCGGTCTTGAACCCTTACTGATAACAAGGGAAAGTAATTTTGTTAATATAGGAGAGCGGACGAATGTTGCAGGATCCATCAAGTTTGCCAATCTGATCAGGGAAGAGAAATACGAAGAAGCACTTTCCGTATCCCGCCAGCAGGTGGAAGGAGGCGCACAGGTACTGGATATTTGCATGGATGATGCCATGCTCGATGCTGAGAAATGTATGGTAAGATTTCTGCACTTGCTGATGGCAGAACCTGATATTGCCAAACTCCCCGTGATGATCGATTCATCAAAATGGCAGGTGATTGAATCCGGTCTTAAATGTGTTCAGGGAAAATCAGTAGTTAATTCGATAAGTTTGAAAGAAGGTGAGTCGGTATTTCTCAACCAGGCGAGGAAAGTAAAGCAGTATGGAGCTGCGGTTGTAGTGATGGCTTTTGATGAAAAAGGGCAGGCTGATACTTTTGAACGTCGTACTGAAGTTTGCCGCAGGGCTTATGATTTACTGGTAAATAAGCTTGAATTCCCGGCTGAGAATATCATTTTCGATCCAAATGTGCTCGCCATTGCTACAGGAATTGAAGAACATAATAATTATGCCGTTGATTTCATAAAAACGGTTGAATGGATAAAAGCAAATTTGCCTCATGCAAAGATAAGCGGGGGTATCAGCAACCTTTCATTTGCTTTCAGGGGGAATAACGTGATCAGGGAGGCAATTCATTCAGTTTTTCTTTACCATGCCATAAAAGCCGGCCTGGATATGGGAATTGTCAATCCGGGCATGCTTGCGGTTTATGACGATTTACCCGGTGACCTGCTTGAACTGGTTGAGGATGTTGTCCTTAATCGCAGGCCAGATGGCACTGAAAGGCTTCTCTCCTTCTCTGAAACTCTTAAAAAACAGGATAAGAAAGAAGAACAAAAGGATGAATGGCGGCTTGGAACTATTGAGGAAAGGATCAATCATGCCCTTGTAAGAGGAATTGTTGATTATATTGAACAGGATGTTCTTGAAGCCAGATCGCATTATCCGAAAAGTCTTCAGATAATTGAGGGTCCATTGATGGATGGGATGTCAAAAGTAGGCGACCTTTTCGGTGAGGGTAAAATGTTCCTTCCTCAGGTTGTCAAGAGTGCCAGGGTAATGAAAAAGGCTGTTGCTGTGCTGCAACCTTTCATTGAACAGGAAAAGGATCCGGATGCTTTATCCAATGGACATAATGCCGGAAAAATAGTATTGGCAACGGTGAAGGGCGACGTGCATGATATCGGTAAAAACATTGTTGGCGTGGTATTAGGATGCAATAATTACGAAGTGGTTGACCTTGGGGTAATGGTTCCGACTGAAAAGATCATAGATGCAGCCCTGTCTGACGATGTGGATATAATTGGATTAAGCGGACTTATAACTCCTTCGCTTGAAATTATGAGTGAGATTGCCATACAATTTGAAAAAAAAGGTTTGACAAAACCGCTTCTCATCGGAGGTGCTACAACTTCGAAGGTACATACAGCTGTAAAAATTGCACCGCACTATAATTCGCCGGTTATTCACGTAAAAGATGCATCAAAAAGTGTAAGCGTGATGAGCAATTTGTTGTCATCCGCTTTAAGGGATAATTTTGTTGAGAGTGCCAGACAGGAATATTCCAACCTCCGCGAAAGTTATTTAAGTGCCAGGGAAAAAGTTGCATATATTTCTTTGGAACAGGCAAGGAATAACAAATTGAGAATCGACTGGGACAATGAAGTAATAAAGCCGCCTGATTTCATAGGGTGGAAATATTTTAATGATTATCCAATCGAAGAAATAAGGGAATATATAAGCTGGGTGTTTTACTTTGTAATATGGCAGCTCAGGGGTAAATACCCGGATATTCTGGATGATCCCAGGCAGGGCGAAGAAGCCAAAAAAATGCTTGCTGACGCTAACAGAATGCTTGACCGGATTATCAGGGAAAAAGCATTGGAAGCCAACGGCGTACTTGGAATATTTCCTGCAAACTCAGTTGGTGATGACATAGAAGTTTACAGTGATACAAGCCGGAAAAAGATACTTGCCAGATTCTGCAATCTGCGTAATCAGGAATTAAAACCTGATGGAACACCTAATTTGTGCCTTTCTGATTTTATAGCTCCGCTGGATTCTGGCAAAATCGATTACCTGGGTGCATTTGCTGTAACAGCCGGAACAGGGATTGAAAAACTCCTGGAAGAATTCAAAGCTCAATATGATGATTATCAAAGTATTATGGTGAAAGCACTGGCAGACAGGCTTGCTGAAGCCTTCACCGAGCTATTGCATCTCAAGGTCAGAAAAGAATTCTGGGGCTATGCACCTGATGAAAACCTTCAGCTCGATGATCTGCTGCTTGAAAA
>DATAEX010000055.1:0-2083 GCA_036257765.1 Bacteroidales bacterium | reverse complement strand
TGCCGTTCATTCTCCATGGTCGGATAATTCTTATATGATCGAGGGTACCATGATTGATTGGATAAAAAAAACAGACGGATCATGGAAGTTTGACTATTCCATATTCGATCAGTATGTGGAACTGTGCATGGAAACAGGTATTACCAAGGCCATAACTATCTACACTCCCATCCCCTGGGGTCATCGCTTCCGGTATATGGATGAAAAATCCGGAAATTATATTTATGTGGAATGGACTCCGGGATCAGATGATTTTAAAACATTCTGGAATCTGTTCCTCGATGATCTGAAATCTCATCTGAGTCAGAAAGGCTGGTTGAACAAAACCTATCTGGGCATTAATGAAAATCCGCTTGAACACACCCTGGCAGCAATAAAGGTGATTAAAGAACATTCAAAGGAGTGGAAAATTACTTACGCCGGAGATTGGCATGAGGAACTTGCCTCGCTGCTGGACGATTATTCACCAATAATTTCTCACGAACCATCAAGGCCGGAATTGACTGAAAGATCTGCGAAAAATCTCACTACGACTTATTATGTTTGTTGCACTCCCCCACAACCGAATAACTTTGTTTTCTCTCCTCCGGTGGAAGGCCGATATATAAGCTGGTACGCACTTGCTTATGGATACGACGGATTCCTGCGCTGGGCATATGATGCATGGACTGCGGATCCCGTAAGGGATGCAAGACATACTTACTGGCCGGCCGGCGATTGTTTCCTCGTTTACCCGGGGGCCAACAGTAGCATTCGCTTTGAAAAACTTAAAGAAGGCATCCAGGACTACGAAAAAATCCTCATTTTAAGGACGCTTGTTTCAAATTCCAAAAACAATGAAGCTGAAAAACTTATGAAAAACCTGGAAGAGCATCTGGAAACGTTTATTTCGGACCCAGATTTCAGCAAGAGGGATTATAACGTTGCCCGGATGACCGGAGCCGTAAATAAAGGGAATGAATTGATCCGGGAAATAACCGAGATACTGGAAAAATAACTTCAAATTTTCCCGGCATAATCACATTTGAGTCACCCTTTTGCAGATATCAGGGAAGGGGGATAATACGTGCGGAATTGAACAAATGCCACACGTTACAGTTTATTAATGCATGAAAAGAAAAACCATTAATATTTCTGTACTGGTATTATTTCACCTTCTGATATTCAATATTCCTTATACTGCCAAGGCTTTGCATCATGCAGAACAACCGGTATCGTATCTAACTGGAATTGCCATTGCTAATGAGGATCCTTGTCCGATATGTGACTTTGTTTATGGAGCTTTTAACCAATCAACAGATACTCTTGTCAAGTCTAACTTTAACATCGGATTATTTATTCCTATAGATTCAAAAGGAGCTCCGACATCCTGTTCAATATACATTAAACTCAGGGCACCACCTGAATTCTGATTACACCGTTTTTATCACGGGAATAAAAATTGATTTCTCAGGTTTTATTCTCAGTTACTAAATCAGAATTAAATGAAATCTTTCTCTTTCCTACTATTCTACCTGCTTTTAATGAATTCACAATTACAAGCAGATAATGAAGTATCAAATATCACACTTACAGGAAAAATCACCGATAAGAATACTGGCGATCCGTTGCCAGGAGTAAACATATACCTGCCTGATTTGAAAAAAGGAACTATTTCGGATACAACGGGATCTTACATCATACGGAATCTTCCACCTACGAAAGTTTTTATTCAGGTAAGCTATTTAAGCTACCAGACCCAATTTGCCACTATTGACCTTTCGGTTACAAGTACTGCGAATTTCGAACTTGAATACACAGCTACTGAAATAAATAATGTCGTAATAACCGGCTTATCCAAAGCAGCAGAACAAAAAAGAACTCCGGCCTCCATTACAGTAGTTCCAAAATCAATATTAATGCAAAGCGCTGCAATGAATATTATTGATGCAATTGCCTCCCAGCCGGGAATAGCACAGATTACTACGGGTACAGGGATATCAAAGCCTGTCATACGAGGTATGGGCTATAACAGAGTAATATTAATTAATGATGGTATAAGGCAGGAAGGACAGCAATGGGGAGACGAACATGGTATTGAAAT
>DATAEX010000050.1:0-8510 GCA_036257765.1 Bacteroidales bacterium | reverse complement strand
TTTTCAATTTGAACAGGGTTTTCAAGAGCAGGCGTCTCCAGAACCTGATCGGTTTTATTCACCGGAGTTTTTTTTGCAGAAGTTGATGTAGATGTTATGCGTGTGCTGCCTTGGGTAGCGGGTACCGGATTTACCACTGTGTTATTTCCGGAAGGAACATTTCGGATAACCGGGATTGTGTCCGCAGGACGGGAAGTATTAATAGTATCCTGATAAACAGGAAGGAAAATGCTCACCATCTTTAATGAAAAAAATTGGTGACAAAGATAGAAATAATTACCTTAAATCCCTCTGTATTTAACTCTTTCCAAGTTTGGGATTGGAATGATGTCGGTCACCATCCCGTCCGGTTTTCTTAATGAGATTCTGTTCGAGTGCTTTTTCCAGATCCACTCCGGTCTGATTGGCCAGGCATATAAGTACGAATAGCACATCAGCCATTTCATCTGCGAGATTGCTTTTATCATCGCTGCTTTTAAATGATTGTTCACCATACAGGCGGGCTATGATCCTGGATAATTCACCTGTTTCTTCCATCAATAAAGCAAGATTGGTAAGTTCATTAAAATATCTTACACCGTATTCTTTGATCCATTGATCGACTTTTTCCTGTGCATTTTTTATGGTCATCATTCCCTGATTTTCGAGTCAATAATAATTGTAACCGGTCCGTCATTAACAAGTTTCACTTCCATAAAAGCTCCGAATTCACCTGATTGAACCATCTTACCAAGTTCATCTGCAATCCGCTCCAGAAATTTCTCATAGATGGGAACAGCGGTTTCCGGCCTGGCTGCTTTAATAAATGAAGGTCTGTTACCTTTTTTTGTGCTCGCATGAAGTGTAAACTGGCTTACGACGAGTATATCACCCTCTGTATCTAATACAGACAAATTCATCAGCCCGTTCTGATCACTAAAAATCCGCATTCGTACAATCTTTCCGGCCAGCCATTCTATATCATCGCCGGAATCATCTTCTACGATGCCTAAAAGGACAAGAAGTCCCTTTTTTATTGAAGCTTTCCTGTTTCCATTGATTTCGACGGATGCCTCACTTACACGCTGAATAACCGCACGCATAAGGACAAATTTAATTTAAGATTTTCGATTTTCGATTTATGATTTCAGATGACTGATGATGCGACTCTGTATCCTACTCTATTCCCGATAATTTTCATAGTGTTACGCTATTCACCGATAATAATCCTTGTTTCACCGAATATTTTATTATTTTGGCTACTATGTATTGCATGTTACTATTTTTTTAATATATCTTTGTATTGAATTTATGCTTTCATAACATAGTATTAAATTTTGACAAGATGAAAAAGACATTTTCTGTTAACCTGGGAAACAGGGTGTATAACATTGACGACGATGCTTATTTGCGCTTAAAGGAGTATCTCGATCGCATTGAAAGTTATTTCTCCGATGAAAAAGAAAGGGAGGAAATCATAAACGACATTGAGATACGTCTGTCCGAACTCTTTGCGGAGAGACTCAGCGCCAGCCGTCAGGTAATTACTCTAACTGATGTGGAAGACGCCATTCGTATTATGGGTGATCCGAGTGAAATCGGTGGTGCTAAAGGGAAAAGCGAGCCATTCAGAACTTATGAAAGATCCGGCAGGCGCAGGTTGTACCGTGATCCTGACAACAGGGTTTTCGGCGGCGTGTGCGGCGGACTCGGTGCTTATCTTAACGTCGATCCTGTAATTCTTAGAGTAATCCTTGTAGTATTATTCTTTGCTTTCGGGGTCGGACTGCTCGTTTACCTCATTATGTGGATTGTAGTGCCTGAGGCACGGACCACAGCCCAAAAACTGGAGATGAGGGGTGATCCTGTCAATGCTTCCAATATTGGGAACTTTTTCCGTGAGGAATTTGACAGTGTAAAGAAAAGTTTTAAAAGAAAAAAATAATTCATTCATTAACTGATAAAACAAATACCATGGACTTCGAAAATGCAAAAGCACAAATGAGGAAGGGAGTTCTGGAATTCTGCATTCTTTCAATTCTCTCGAAGAACGATGCTTACGCGTCCGATATTTTGAACGCTCTTAAAAAATCAGAATTGATTGTTGTGGAAGGAACGCTATACCCTCTCCTGTCCCGTCAGAAAAATGCCGGTTTGTTAAGCTACCGTTGGGAGGAATCACCACAGGGACCGCCCAGGAAGTATTATGTCCTCACCGAAAAAGGAAAGGAGGCTCTTAAGGAGCTGGAATCAAGCTGGAAGGAACTGATCGAGGCAGTTGATTCAATAATTAAAAACAATTAAACATCCAAAACACATACCCCGATGAAAAAAACAACCCAAATTCATATTGGTGGAAGGCACTTTACAATTGATGAAGATGCCTATCAGAAATTACATCATTATGTGGAATCATTAAAATTTCATTTTTCCAGGGAAGGAGAAACCGGTAAGGAAATTATTGAGGATATTGAAAACCGGATTGCTGAACTCCTTGAACAAGTAATCAGTAATGGCAAACAGGTAGTTAATATTGAAGATGTCAACAATGCCATTAATGTGCTGGGCAAGGTGGAAGACTTCGAATATGCCGGAGCCCAGGAAGTCAAAAGTGAATACGATTACGGGAGCCGGCGAAATAACCGCAGGTTTTACCGAGATCCCGATGACTATTATCTGGGAGGAGTTGCCGGAGGACTGGGTTCCTATTTTGATATTGATCCGTTATGGATCAGGCTGGCCTTCGTTTTATTATTTTTTGCAAAAGGTGCCGGACTGCTTGTATATCTGATTCTATGGATTGTGGTGCCCAAGGCACGTACAACTGCCGAGAAACTGCAGATGAAGGGACGGCCTGTTAATCTTACAACGATTAAAGATTCCGTAAACGAAGAATACCAGCGCTTCAGATCATCCGAAGGCGTTGCTGCAGCCCGAAATGGCTTTGAAAGTGTCGTTCGTGCCATAGGATTAGTAATTGTTGCCATTTTCAAGTTTATAATAGGAGTAATTGGCGTATCCTTCCTCGTAGTTGGATGCGTTTTCCTGGCTGCATTAATAATGGGAGTATTGGGTGTTACCAATGTTTTCGGGCATATGCAGTTATGGGATGGCTTTTATATGACTGATTTGCATACCTATTTTGCAAATACAACACATCTGTGGCTTGCCATAGTTGCACTGGTCGTAGTGGTCCTTATTCCTGTAATCGCATTGATATACGGCGGTGTTAAAATTCTTTTCGATGTTAAATCGAGACACCCCTTGTTGAGAGTTTTTTTACTCACAGGCTGGATTCTGGCCCTGGTCCTGTTCCTTACGCTTATTTTTGTGAATATCCCGAACAGCCCTGTTGAAGCCGAAGAAACGAATTCAACGGTTATTGATACTAAGAAATATCCGGGTATTGTTTTGGATGCAAGTGATAATATCATTGACAAGAATATAACACATTACCGTATTTTCGGATATCGCCTAAGGTATAGCAAATGGGACGATGCACTGTATGACAAAGTCACTCTGGAAATACAACCCTCCGATGATGATCAGTTCTACCTTTCAGTTAAGAAAAGGATTAAGAACGTAGATATGTATGATTCGGATGATTACATGGATGAGATTTTCTATAGCTGGCAGCTTCAGGACTCTGTGCTGTTCCTGGACAGGTATTTCAATACCGATGACGATGAGTTCTGGTTGTTCGCCAAGGTTGATTTAACGCTGAAGGTGCCGCAAGGAAAGGGTATTATGATCAAGCCAGAAGTTTGTGATATGCTGGTACCTTCCCAGCGAACCTCTTATTGCGATGAATTGCCGGCAGGCAAAAAATGGTTCATGTCGCCTGAAGGAGCATTGATACAGGGCAACTGATTATCATTTACATTTGCATCTCAGCAAAATCAGTATATTCCGAAAATCAATTATACTGTTGTTAGAGAACTTAATCGATGCTCGGGAATCCAAAAGCTACGGGGCGATACACAATAAATTTGTAAAAACGGTTTTTTGTATAACTTTGCAGCTCAAATTTCAGCTGTCCGATGGTGTAACGGTAGCACTGCAGATTTTGGTTCTGCCTGTTCAGGTTCGAATCCTGATCGGACAACAAGCCACTCTTTCAGGGTGGCTTTTTTATTAAATAAGGTGTTTAGGAGTTTCCGCAAAGTTTTAGTGACTTTGCATTTTTCAATTAATCTATGTGTCTTTGAGCCTAAGGCTAATCAGCTAAAATACTTTTTTTACTTCAACACCCTGAGCGGGTTCCTGTAATCGCAACGTCACGGTTGTTCCTTTCCTCAACGTATTATGAACCTCGGCAATGCAGTCAACATAACGAATCAGATCAGCAATCTCCTGGGGTGAACTGGTAGATGACTGGGCCTTTACTTCATATGTAACATTCGACGCAGGTTCGCCGTCACTGCCGAATTCGCCCTTAACCGTAACTTCAACACCGTTAATATCCATATCTCTTCGTTCAGCTTCGCGATATAAGTCATTACAGTAACAGGTTGCAAGGGCTAAAAACAACAATTCACCGCCATTAACCGAAGAACCTTTTCCCAGTGGCTTGCTTGGAATAATGATCTTCTTTTTGCTGTCACCCGTAGACACGGTGACTTCGTTTTCCTTATAAATATTGGACAATGTAGCCGATATTAACATCATGCTGTTTTGCAAATAACAGCCGGCCTAATGAAAATGTTTATCCATTAAACAATATTAACGTTGAAGACTGATGGATGTGAGGGGAAAGGAAAGGTCGCAAAGTATGGGCAGCATGCATAAATTAAATGGTTAAAAATCGTTTGTGACTATTGCACAATTCAGGCGAAACACTTATTTTTGCACCTCTGAAAAATTCCTCAGTAGCTCAGTTGGTTAGAGCATCTGGCTGTTAACCAGAGGGTCCTAAGTTCGAGTCTTAGCTGAGGAGCATCAATAACCGCAAAGTATGCCATACTGGGCTTTGCGGTTTATTTTTTAACTCCCTTAATATGAAGAAAGTACTCGGAATTGGCAATGCTCTTGTTGATATCATTTATTTTCTGGAAAATGATCTTTTATTGGAGGCATTTTCATTACCCAAAGGCAGCATGCAGCTTGTGGATGCTGAAACAGCCAGACAGGTAGAGCAATCCACCGGATCGTTGTCAAAATTTATGGCATCGGGAGGATCCGCTGCAAATACCATACATGGTCTTGCCAAATTAGGAGTGAATACGGCTTTCGTTGGAACGGTGGGCGACGATACTTTCGGGCGCTTTTTTGAAAGCGATATGACTGGCTGCAAAATTGCTCCACTTCTGTCTAAAGGAACCCTGGAAACCGGAAGGGCTATATCGCTGGTTTCTCCCGGAGGAGAACGCACGTTTGCCACATATCTCGGTGCAGCTATTGAATTATCGGCCGAAAGTCTGACTGACGAATTGTTTGAGCATTATGATCATCTCCATCTTGAAGGATATCTTGTGCCGAATCAGATCATGACGGAAAAAGCCATGAAGCTTGCAGTCAGCCAAAACAGAACAATTTCGCTTGATCTTGCCAGTTATAATGTAGTTGAAGCGAATCTTGATTTTCTGAAAAGAATCATTTCTGCATATAAACCGGTAGTATTTGCCAATGAAGAAGAAGCATATGCATTTACCGGCCAAAAAAATCCAAACCGGGCTTTAAGCTATATTGCTGATTTAACCTCAACAGCCATTGTAAAGACGGGAGCCAAAGGATCTCATGTATTTCATAACGGAAAAAAATATAAAGTGGCTGCCATACCATCTAACTGTATCGATACAACGGGAGCAGGTGATCTGTATGCTGCAGGTTATATTTATGGCTTTATTAACAATCTTACGCCTGAGCATTCAGGCAGGATCGGTTCTCTGCTCGCCGGAAAGGTTATTGAAGAGGCAGGAGCCAAAATTTGTAAAGAATCCTGGGAATATATCGAAAAAACAATGGCCGGATTCTAAAATAGTCCGTGAATTGAAGCGCTGACTTTATCTATAACAACGCTCATGTCTTCCGGCTTATCGATAAAGTTATTTGTATCCACATCCACAATAAGCATCTTACCCAGTTTATACGATTCAATCCATGCCTCGTAACGTTCGTTGAGACGTTTAAGGTAATCGAGTCGGATGTTATCTTCGTACTTTCTTCCGCGCTTTTGTATTTGCCTTACCAATGCGGGAACTGAAGCACGGAGATAAATTATGAGGTCAGGAGGCTGAATCAGCGATCCGAGCATATTAAACAAAGTAAAATAATTTTCGAAATCTCTTGTTGACATAAGCCCCATAGCATGGAGATTAGGCGCAAAAATATAGGCATCTTCATAAATTGTGCGATCCTGTACAAGTGTTTTGCCTGAGCGCCTGAACGACAGTATTTGGTTGAACCTGGTATTCAAAAAATAGATCTGCAGGTTGAACGACCATCGCTGCATATCATTATAAAAGTCGTTCAGATAGGGATTGTCATCTATGTCCTCATAGTGGGCATCCCAGCCGAAATGCTTGGACAAAAGGCTCGTAAGTGTTGTTTTCCCCGAACCTATGTTTCCGGCAACGGCAATATGCATACTCATGGCTTTGTGTATTAAATGCGCTTCTGTAATTCGATCAGTTCTTCAATATACTTTCTTTCATTCGACAATCTGGGTACCTTGCTCTGACCTCCCAGTCTTCCTTTCTCCCGGAGCCATGTGTAAAATGTTCCGGGCCTGGCTGAGTGTATAATTGGGCGGTCGAGTGTCAGATTTCTGTATCGTTTTGCTTCATAATCTGAATTCAGAGACATCAGCGCATGATCGAGAAGATCAGTGAAATAATCCAGGTCGTCCGGTGCTTTCTCAAATTCTATTACCCATTCGTGTGCGCCCTGTTTTTCATCGCTCATGTATACGGGTGCAGCAGTATAATCGATAATCTCTACTCCGGTTTTGTCGCATGCTATTCTCAGGGCTTTATCAGCATTATCAACTATTACTTCTTCTCCGAACACATTTATGAAATGCTTCGTCCTGCCTGAAATCACCATTTTATGTGGAAACAGGGAGGTAAAACGGATAGTATCACCTATCATGTAACGCCATAGCCCTGAATTAGTAGAAATAACTAGCGCATAGTCCTTATTTTCTTCGGTTTGGGATATCGTCAGTGCTTTAGGTGAGGGTTTATCCACATCATCGAGCGGAATGAACTCATAAAAAATACCATAATCAAGCATTAAGAGCATGGATGATTCACAAGGATCATCCTGAATGGCAAAGAATCCTTCCGAAGCATTATATGCTTCCTGGTAATGCATATTATCTGACGGAATCAGCTTCCTGAATTGTTCCTTATAGGGTGAAAAACTTACGCCGCCATGCATAAATAATTCAAGATTAGGCCAGATCTCCAGGATATTTTGCCTGCCCGTATGTTTAAGGAGATATTTAAGCATAACAAGATTCCATGAGGGAACCCCTGCAATACTTGTGACATTTTCCTTAACTGTTTCTTCAGCAATACGCTCGAGCTTTTCTTCAAATTTTTCCAGCAATGCCACTTCCTGGCTGGGAGTGCGGATAAATTCCGTCCAGAAAGGCTGGTTTTCTATTAAAATGGCTGAAAGATCTCCATAATAAGATTGTGCGCTGTAATTATCAATTTTGTGGCTTCCGCCAAGCGTTAACCCTTTCCCGGTAAAAATTCTTGTATCCGGATTATTATTGCAGTATATGGATATAACATCGCGTGCTCCTTTAAAATGACAATCTTTCAGCGATTCATTGCTGACCGGTATAAATTTGCTTTTATCATTTGTAGTACCTGAGGACTTTGCGAACCACCTGATATCGTCCGGCCATAGCAGATTGGTTTCACCTTCTCTTAACCTGTCAACGAATGGTTTTACATCATCGTAGCTTTGCAATGGAACTGCCGATTGAAAATCCTTAATGGTTTGAATCAAGTGGTAATTATACTTTTTCCCCCATTCTGTATCCGTGGCCCGGGCGATAAGTTTCTGGAACGTTTCCTGTTGAACTTCAGCAGGATATTTCCTGAACAAATCCATTTGATGGAGCCTTTTGACATTAAGCCAGTTAATTATGGAGGTCAGAATAGGCATGGGAGAAAAAAATCAGGCAGCAAATATACCATTAAAGATAATTAATCCATGGCATTACCATGTATTTACCTGACCTGATTTTTTCTAAGTATAGTGAGAACAGCTCCGGCGAGCACAGTAAAAGCTCCGGCTATAGTTGCCATTGTGTAATTTTCATGCGCGATCCAGGTTACACCAACATAGCTGAATAAGGCCATTAATGCGAAGGTAAGCAGCGGGTTCAGGACGAGTATTACACTGATCTTGTTGGCTTCGGTAAATTGCATAGCGAGAGCCAATAATACGTAAGCAAATAAAGTATTCAGTCCCAGGAACAAGAGGATTAGCCACCCCGTTAAGCCGATTCCCGCAAAATGGGAAAATTCTACAAACGGCAGGTAAAGTAAAACGGGTAGTCCAAAAATTACCAG
>DATAEX010000036.1:0-2180 GCA_036257765.1 Bacteroidales bacterium | reverse complement strand
CTGGGCTATAACGGTTGGTTATTTTGAAACCGGAAGCTGTCATTTCAGATTGGACCCGGGAATGAATATATTCCGCAACACCCTCAGCTATCTCCGACCCAATAAGATCCACAACCAACCCTTCAAGAGCATGTCCGTCCTTAATCAATTGCGCTGAATATTGACCGGTTTTCTCACCGCACGTTCCGGCAAAAATGGCTAATGAAGAACTCTTTTGAAGGGCTGATGTTACCATTTTATTGAGGTTGAATGTGACCCCTTCAATGGTCATGTTATTCAAGCTTTTGGAAAAAACCGGAAGGTCAAAAATCGTAGCTGCCGCTTTGGGTGTACAAATATTAAGACAATAGGCTATTAGTTCATCAATAAGGGATACCAGATAGTCATCAGCTTTATTTTCCGGAACACCAAGAGTTTTAATGATGTTTTCCCTTTTAATCGCCAGCACAGCCGGGTTTATCGATTCTGAGTCAATAAAAATTCGCACGACTATTTTCAGAGTGAATTTATCTTATCCTTTTAATTATTTCGGCAATCTTCCTGATGTGGTGAGGTGTAGTGCCACAGCAGCCACCGATAACATTTGCACCTTCTTCGACAAGCATTTCAACAAATTCCGCCATTTCCTCCGGTGATTCAGGAAACATTGTTTTCCCATCCCTGTAAACAGGAGCACCGGCATTAGCGTGAATCAGAATCGGGATTTCCTTATTTACTGATCTGATCTCCTTTACAATCCCGATCATATTCCTGATGCCGTTCCCGCAATTTGCACCGATAATATCGGCACCTGTTTCAAACATCTCTGCAGCCATAACCGAAGGTGTAATTCCCATCATTGTATGAAAAATATTATCGCCTGTCTTTTCAAAAGTCATGGTACAGATCACTTCTGCGCGTGTGTTTTCCTTACACGCTTTAACTGCGGCCCTGGCTTCTTCAATGTCCGACATTGTCTCTACCACAAGAGCATCCGCCCCTCCTTCGAAAAGAGCGATAGCCTGTTCTTTAAAAGCAACATATAATTCTTCTGCAGTAACATCCCCCATAATGATCATTTTGCCTGTGGGGCCTATGGAACCCAGAACATGCTTGTTATCACCGGCAGCTCTTCGCGAAATTGCAGCAGCCGCCCTGTTAATGTCATATGTTTTTTCAGCCAGGCCGAACGCAGCAAGCTTAAATGGGTTGCCTCCGAAACTGTTTGTTTCAATAATATCAGAACCTGCATCTATATAACTCTTTGCAATCATAAAAACTTCATCAGGCCTGCTGAGATTCCACATTTCCGGACATTCACCGGGTAACAATCCTTTTTCATGCAAAAAGGTACCCCAGGCGCCATCAGAAACTAAAATTTTGCCTTGTTTGACATCGGTTGCAATTGTGTTCATTTCACTTTGGTACGTTATTATTTCATTTTATAAATATGCCTATTTCTCTTTACTTTTCTATATATTTATCGCCCAAATTTTAGAATTTATTATGACCGATTTACAATGGACCGATCTGCAGGCTATAATTAATGGAGAAAAAAAAAGACCCTTACCAATCGGTTTCATTATTGACTCGCCCTGGCTGCCAAATTGGTTTGGCATAAAAATCCTGGATTATTTTACCAATGATGATCTATGGCTTAAAGCCAATCTGAAAGCAATTGAGACTTTTCCTGAAATCATTTTCATACCAGGTTTCTGGAGTGAGTATGGGATGTGTACGGAACCGTCAGCATTTGGTGCCAAATGCATCTTCTGGAAAAATGAATTTCCGTTTGCTGAAAAAATCATTCAGACTATTGACGATATTAATAATCTGAAACTGCCCAATCCTGAAACTGACGGGCTTTTGCCATTCATGCTGAACAGGCTGGTCACTTCGCGGCCTGCTATTGAGAAAAGCGGCCATAAAATAAGGTTTTCCATTTCAAGGGGTCCCTTAAACGTCGCTTCATTCCTTATGGGAACTACCGAGCTGATGACCTCTATGATGCTTGAACCACAGGCCGTACATCTTTTACTACGGACAATTACTGATTTTCTGAAATCATGGCACAGGCTTCAGCGCGAAAACATCGATTCCATCGACGGAATAATGATGCTCGATGATATTGTAGGATTTATAGGTGAACAGGAGTTTCTTGAATTCGGATATCCTTATCTGAAGGAATTGTATGATGAAAA
>DATAEX010000034.1:0-3745 GCA_036257765.1 Bacteroidales bacterium | reverse complement strand
CCGGTCACAGGCGCTTGAAAGAGATACCGGGGCACAGATTGGTCTTATTCAAACCAGTATAATAAGTAGTAACAAGCTCGGTATACAAATAACATCCGAGTTGCAAAAAAATGATTATTTCATCATTTCCGCAACAACGAGTAAAGAGGCCTCGGAAAATACAATTGAAGATTAGGTAAGCTTTGCACCCAGGTATTCTCTGTTTAGCCTGGCAATATGTGATAATGAAATAAGTTTAGGACATTCAGCCTCACAGGCACCGGTATTTGTGCAGTTGCCAAATCCCAGTTCATCCATTTTAGCGACCATTCTTAGAGCTCGCTCTTTTGCTTCAATGCGACCCTGTGGAAGATTGGCAAAGTGGGAAACTTTAGCAGCAACAAACAACATAGCTGAGGCATTTTTGCAGGCTGCAACGCAAGCTCCGCAGCCAATGCATGCAGCGGCATCCATTGCAGTTTCAGCTTTTTCACGTGGAATCGGAATAGCATTTGCATCGGGAACGCCTCCTGTACTTACTGATATATAACCGCCAGCCTGGATGATTTTATCGAAAGCAGACCGGTCAACAATAAGGTCTTTAATCACAGGAAATGGTTTTGCGCGCCAGGGTTCGATGACTATAGTGTCTTTATCGCTGAATTTCCGCATATGCAACTGGCAGGTTGATACACCGGTATCCGGTCCGTGCGGCCGGCCATTGATATAAAGACCACAGGAACCGCAGATACCCTCACGGCAATCATGATCGAAGCATACAGGGGTTTCAACCTTGCTGATCAGTTGCTGATTTAAAATATCGAGCATTTCCAGAAAAGAGCAATCCGGAGAAATATCCGTAACCGAATACACTTCAAATCTTCCCCTTGCAGTATTGTTTTCCTGCCTCCATATTTTTAACGTAAAGTCCATTTCTCTTAAATTTTGTAATTACGGGTTTGTACCTTAATGTGCTCATAATTCAATGGCTCTTTATGAAGTATGGGCTCTGATCCGGTTCCCGTATATTCCCAGGCGCCTACAAACATAAACTTTTCATCGTTACGGTTTGCTTCGCCTTCTTCAGTCTGGAATTCTTCTCTGAAGTGTCCGCCGCAGGATTCTTCCCGCATTAATGCATCCATAGCCATTAATTCGCCCATTTCAATAAAATCAGCTACTCTTGAAGCCTTTTCCAATTCCTGATTTAATTCGTCCTGTTTCCCTGGTATTCTTATATCGTTCCAGAATTCCTGCCTTAATTGTTTGAACTCTTTAACGGCTATTACCAGTCCATCTTTGTTGCGGCTCATGCCGACAAGGTCCCATAACCTGAGACCAAATTTACGGTGCAATGCATCTACCGATTGTGTACCCTTAATCTGCATCAGCTTACCCAGCCTTTCATGAACCTGGCTTTCCGCCTCATCGAAAGCACGATGGTTTACAGGTATTTTCGGGGTGAGTATTTCAGCAGAAAGGTAATTCTGTATAGTATACGGTAAAATGAAGTATCCATCGGCAAGTCCCTGCATAAGCGCCGATGCTCCTAACCGGTTCGCTCCGTGATCAGAAAAGTTACATTCACCTATTGAAAACAGGCCGGGTATCGTAGTCATCAGTTCATAATCCACCCAAATTCCGCCCATACAATAATGAATGGCAGGATAAATCATCATAGGAGTTTCATACGGATTGTCATCCACTATCTTCTCATACATCTGGAAAAGATTGCCGTATCTGTCTTCTATCACATCTTTTCCAAGCCTTTTAATGGCGTCGTTAAAATCAAGGTAAACTGCCAAACCGGAACCAACACCATAACCGGCATCACATCTTTCCTTTGCTGCTCTCGAAGCAACATCACGGGGAACAAGATTGCCGAATGCAGGGTATCTTCTTTCAAGGTAGTAATCCCGGTCTTCTTCAGGTATATCTTTAGGTTTCAGTTTTCCTTCCCGTAATGCAACGGCATCTTCCTTCTTTTTTGGAACCCAAATGCGGCCATCATTTCTGAGACTTTCACTCATTAACGTTAATTTTGACTGATAACTGCCGTGAACAGGAATGCAGGTGGGATGGATCTGAACAAATGCAGGATTAGCAAAACATGCGCCTCTTTTATAAACCTGCCAAACGGTACTGCCATTCGCTCCCATAGCATTCGTGGAAAGAAAAAATGCCCTTCCGTATCCTCCTGTTGCAATCACAACAGCATGAGCTGAATGTCTTTGGATTTGTCCTGTAACAAGGTCGCGTGTTATAATACCTCTTGCTTTCCCATCGATTGTAACTACATCGAGCATTTCATTGCGCGAAAATACTTTTACAGTACCGGCATCGATCTGCCTCATAAGGGCACTATATGCCCCAAGCAGCAATTGCTGTCCTGTCTGGCCCCTGGCATAAAAAGTACGTGACACCTGTGCTCCACCGAATGACCGGTTATCAAGTAATCCGCCATATTCACGCGCGAAAGGCACTCCCTGGGCAACGCATTGGTCGATTATATTACCGCTTACCTCAGCCAGGCGATATACATTTGCTTCCCTGGCCCTGTAATCACCACCTTTTATAGTATCATAAAAGAGCCTGTAAATACTGTCGCCGTCGTTCGGATAATTTTTCGCAGCATTAATTCCACCCTGGGCTGCAATACTGTGAGCTCGTCTGGGACTATCCTGGTAACAAAAGGCCTTAACATTAAACCCGAGTTCTCCAAGGCTGGCGGCAGCAGAGGCACCAGCAAGGCCGGTGCCCACGACAATTATATCGAGTTTTCTTTTGTTAGCCGGATTTACCAGTTTTTGTCCGGCTTTATAGTTGGTCCATTTTTCAGCCAAAGGGCCTTCAGGAATTCTGGGATTCAGATTGATCATAGCTAATAGTTCAAATTCTACATCCGGAAATAAATATAAATCGGGATCGACATGAATCCCCCTACTATCACCACGGTATAAATGATGCCGAGTGCCTTGATAACGGGTGAATATACCCTGTGGTTCAATCCAAGCGTTTGAAAAGCAGATTGAAATCCATGCAGTAGATGGAAAGCCAGTATCACAAAACACCCCAGGTAAAACACCACGACCCAGCCGATCTTAAATTTCTCAATAACCAATATACCCAGATCATGATAGTCCTTTCCGTCATATATCACCGATGGCACCTCACCAAATAATTTCGCTTTAAGGTAAAAGTCAAAAAGATGGATAACTAGAAAAACAGAAATGATAACAGCAGTATGAATCATGAACTTAGAGAAAAAGGAAGTATTTGAGAAATTTTCCCTCCTGTATCTCACTGGTCCGCGAGCCATCCAGTTTTGAACCTGAAGTATCAGACCGTAAGTAATATGCAAAAGGAAACCGCCGAAAAGTATTATTTCAAGAACCCTTACAACAATGTTGTTACCCATAAAATGAGCAGCTTTATTGAATGTTTCCCTTGAATCGGCAAGGATAAGGCTCAGATTTATACTCAGATGCACTACCAGGAAAACAACAAGAAAAAGCCCTGCCAGGGACATAATGACTTTTTTCCCAATTGAGGATGTAAGTGTTCTGCTCATAAAGCGCGGATTATCTGGAATGTGTCAAAAAATGTGATTTATTTGGCAGCAAATTTACCTGCTTAGGTTTATTTTTACAAGAAAAATAATGAAGACGGTCGATTTGCCATCAAGCTTTTTTGCACACAATCGCGAAAAATTAACTCATGCTTTAAAGCCTGGATCGCTTGCTATCATGCATGCAAACGATGAAAT
>DATAEX010000033.1:0-10898 GCA_036257765.1 Bacteroidales bacterium | reverse complement strand
GTTTCATCTTTGAACACCCAGTCCCTGCCCGCGATTGCTTTTGAGTAATATACTTTCGGATCCTGCCAGGTATACGGACCTCCGCTATAAACGCCTGCAGGCAGGTCATCAGGCCATGAGCCTGCAAAACCACCCGGAAGTCTGGCAAAACCTGAAGAGCTTGGAATATAGGGTCTGGTTCCATCGAGTTCTACTATGCTGTTTCTCATCACATCGTAGAGTTCTTTTCTTGCATGTCCTTCGTTTCCTCCTGTCCATACCAGCAAGCTCGGATGGTTTCTGATCCTCAGGATAGTGCTCCGGACATTTTTTACGAAGACCTCACCTTCGAGAGGCCAGTCGGGCGACCCTTTGAATTCGCCCTGTGTATCACCCGTGATCCAGAAATCCGACCATACCATCAATCCATACCTGTCGGCAGCATCAAAAAACTCATCGCGTGGTGTTACACCACCTCCCCAAATTCTAACAAGATTAATATTTGCGTTCCTGCACAGACGCATTTCATGATCATACCGGAGTGAATCGCGGTTCAACATCATATCAGGGACCCAGGCGCCTCCGGTTATATGTACACGTCGCCCGTTGACATAGAAATCGCGTCGCCAGGATCCATTTACTTCAACAGCTTTTGTACTTACTGTTCTTATCCCAAAAACAACAGAGGTATCATCCGACAAGCCGGTCTCACCGGTGAATCTTATCCTCATCCGGTAAAGGTTTGGTTTTCCATACCCGTTGGGCCACCATAAAGCCGGCTGTCCGATAATCATTGCATTCTCTTTCTCAGGATTGATCACAACGGGGATCTGAGAATTTTTTTTCACTGCGAAATCCCGTGTTATTTCTATAGATTTTCCGGTGAAATTCTCAGGTGTAATCGTAACTGTCAGCTTTCCGTTTTCATCGGCACTGCTATGATTTACCAGATTCAGAGTGAGGGAGATTGCGGCTTTTGATGTATCCGGAAGATCGGGCAATAATGTAACTATCTTCGGATCAGAAATAGTTACGCTCCCGGTTGTCCTCAAATAAACCGGAGCCCACAAACCGATATTGCGATCCCTTACAGGTGGGACCCAGTCCCATCCGACAGAACATAACATGGTTACATTTTTCCCGATATCACCGGTGGGCCCTCCGTTCGGATAAAAATCATCAAAAGCTTTAAGCTGCTCCGTTGATGGCAGACCGGGAAAATCGAGCGGAAAGATCTTCACAGCAAGCGCATTTTCGGAATCTGTATTTATATACTTGCTAACATCAAAGCTATATTGGGCGAACATCCCTGCCATTGCAGCCGAGTCTGCAACCCGGTTGCCGTTAAGCCATACTTCGGCCCTGTAATTGATGCCTTTGAAGATCAGATGGAAAGTGCGTCCTTTATCCGTTGCGGGGACAGTGAAAACAGTCCTGTACCAGTATGGTTTTTTCCAGGGATTTGGATCATTCGGCAGATGACTGAATTTTTCAAGATCATAAATCTTATTGAATTCATCCGAAGCATCAGGAATAAGCATGTTATTCAAGCCCTGGTAAGGATCAGGATAAACTCCATTGGCAACAAGTCCTGAAAGTACTGTTGATGGCACATTCACAGGAAACCAATAAACTACGGATTTATAATTTGCTCTGGAGATTTTGTCACCCCGATCCGGTATTAATACTGAGGACTGTAACTCGAATGATCTCAGATTTACCTGTTTTACAGGCGGATTTTGCGCGTTTACACCCAGGTACAAAAAGCAGGACAACAGCGCCAGTAAAATAATGTTTTTCATGGGCAGGTAATACGTTATTTCTAATGAAGTGAAGATATGCAAATATACAAATACTGATCTATTCAATTGGAGCCCGGCATTACAGAGATGATCCGGGGGTTAAAACCCCGGTTAAAGGAGGTTTTAACCCCCAATGGCCTGGCAATTGAAAAAATCTCCTATTGATATTTCAATAAATCATTCAACGTTCTGATCGCCATACTCAGATCATCAGAGCTGATATTTCCCAGTTTTTTTACCAACCTGTCTTTTGAAATTGACCTGATTTGAAACACAAGTAATTCGGATTCATTGCTTAAACCATTGATTTTTGATGGTTTTATAACCGGATTCCCTTTGTATTTTTTTATTTTGGTAGTCAACAGTGCCGTAATAACAACAGGTAAGTGCCGGTTCAGCAGATTCCCGCTCAAAATTACCACAGGTCTGAACCCGCTTTGTTCGCTTCCTTTAGTCGGACTCAAATTGGCCTGCCAGATTTCGCCCTGTTTCATTCTTCTAATTGCCTTAAATAATCTTCCATGCCTTCTTCTGCAATGAGCAGGATATCAGCATCCTCATCGGCTTTCCGGTACGATTTAATATACTCAGCCCTTTCAATGTGCTCCAGGTATAACCGCAGGGCATTTTCAATCAGCTTATTCTTAGGCAAAGACAGGGCTTTCGCCTTTTCATTCAGCTGTTTCGAAAGATCGTCAGGTATACTGCTGGTAAAAGTGACCATCTGGTAAGATTTAATATTTGTAAATATAAAACATATTTATGTTATATAATTATATTCTTAATGCAAAACATCCTCCTCTTTCCTTCCAATAAAATCTCCATAGAGGCTATGTCTGGAAGAATGTCCCCCGCGAAGCTTACTGTCGGACACCTCCGGTGGCCTGTGGGCATCGGCTGTCCGACAGTTTTAGTATGGCATATACAACACAATTGCCACAGATTTGTCCTCCCCCTGCCCGCTCCTAAAGGGGGACAATGCCCCCGGTTCAATTCAGAGGCTATACCAGAATCGATGTCCCCCGCTGGCGGAGCCTGTCCCGATTTATCGGGAGGTTGGGGGTAGAGAAACGATGTATGCAGGTTGTGGCGAAGAGGCTTATTCAAGTGGACACCAAAACTATCGCAAATACAAAATTTATGTAATTTTAACATCAAATATTAATATTGCATAAATATGACCTTCCGAAGGTGGTCTTATGCCATGCAATACAGGCTCAGCAAGGCTTTCATGGCGACAGGATACCTTCCGAAGGTGTCTCATTCTGAACCTGACCTTGAGGATATGTCATATTGTGAAAAATTCTATTATGGACAGAAAGAACCGGTTTCCGCGATTACAGGGATTGATGTTTCCTTACTTCCGCCCTCATTCATTCATGAAAAATGCTCACCGGCACCCAATTCAATTACTTCCTGATCTGCCATAGAAAACTCTGGTTGTTTTCGAAGGGTATTAACATGGAAAACACCAGTGACCTTGTATTTGAAGGAGAACTGATCCATGAAAACAGTTGTCCCCAGCGCCCGGAGCATTACACAGAATTCGGAATGGACGGGTTTAAGATCGACTTTTTTACCAACCATTTAAAATCATTGATTGAATATCAATAATTTAACATAAATTTTGTGTAATTTTACTATCCGATCATAAATTTACACATAAATGTACTATAATCGTATTGCTGAGTCACTTATAAAAGAATACCTGAAGTCCTTCAGAGTTGTGGGGATTATGGGCCCCCGCCAATCAGGAAAGTCAACCATGATACGGCATCTGCTAAAGGATTCATATAACTATATAACCTTTGACAGTCTTGAAATAAGGGAATTATTCAATTCAGATCCTGTTCTGTTTATCCAAAAGTACAACCGGCACATTGTGTTTGACGAGGTACAACAAGTACCTGACTTATTCCCGTTAATAAAAACTGTAGTTGATAAAAATCCCGGAGACAAAGGAAGATTTGTACTTACCGGATCAGGGCAGTTTCTTTTGTCAAAAAACATATCTGAAAGTCTCGCAGGCAGAATTGGCGTGATACCACTTCTTCCCATGCAATATTCAGAATCTCCGGATTCTTACCGCAGAAATTTTATTCTTTCCGGTGGTTATCCGGAAATCGCTGCAGGGAACATCCGTAATCCCCTGATATATTTTGATTCCTACCTGAACACTTATCTTCAAAAAGACCTCAGGGCCATGATAAATGTATCGGACCTGCATGCCTTTACCCAGCTTATCAGACTTCTTGCAGTTAGAGTAACCCAAATTCTAAATTTGTCAGGTTTATCAAAGGAAATTGGTGTCACTGTTTCAACAATATCCCGGTGGATATCAGTCCTGGAAGCTTCATATATTATTTTTTTACTCAATCCCCATCATAACAACCTGGGAAAACGAATTGTCAAAAGTCCTAAAATATATTTTTACGATAATGGATTACTTGACTATCTTACCGGCACCGTAACACACGAACAAATTGAGACCGGTATCCTGTCAGGGCCATTGTTCGAGAACCTGATCATTTCGGAAATACGCAAAAGTCTGTTCCATTACGGCAACTTTTCCACAATGTCGTTCCTACGTACAAATCATGGAGATGAAATTGATCTGATCCTGGATTCGGGAACCGCTTCCAAACTTCTTGAAATAAAGTCATCCGTAACCTACAGGCCTCATTTTCATAAAGCATTGGTAAAAATGCCCGATGATATCGTGAAAGCCCGGTTTGTTATATACAAAGGCGAAACGAGGGAGGTTATTCAGAATATTACAGCTTGGAACTACCATGATTTTCTTAATTCTGATATATTGCAGAACTTATAATAATGTACATAACCGGCACCCAATTCAACTACTTCCTGATTTGCCACCGGAAACTCTGGCTGTTTTCGAAGGGTATTAACATGGAGCATACATCCTGAACAGGGGTAATGGCAGCTTTAATCGTCCCAGAGTGGAATGGCCAGATTGTGGTATAAAGGCTGAAATCAAAATCCTATTAAAGGCTCCCTGACACTTTGCAATTCTTTCACACAAAGTGATCATATTTGTATTATGTTAATTCGCATGCAATGCCCAGAAGATTAATCGTTGACATGGATGGAGTATTAGCCGATGTATATTCCCAATATCTGAATTTTGAGGAATCGGAAACCGGAGTGCGGCAGAACATTGAAGCAATCAATGGGATACCTGAGGAAGAAGCGTTTAAAAACATCAGAAATTATGTCTTTTCAAAAGGTTTCTTCAGAAACGCCCCGGTTATCAGAGGTAGTGTCCGGGCATTGGAGATACTGATCCGTAAATATGAAATTTATATCGTATCTGCAGCCACCGAATTTCCGGCAAGCCTGCAGGAAAAACATGAATGGCTTCTTGAAAATTTTCCATTTATTACCTGGCAGCAAATGGTATTCTGTGGATTAAAATCTGCCGTTTATGGAGATATCATGATCGATGACCATTTTAAAAACCTCGATTCTTTCAGGGGAAAGACATTCCTTTTTACTCAACCTCATAATATGGGACTACCTGAAAAAAACCATATCCGGGTTAATTCCTGGGAAGAAATCCTTACTATTTTATAATCAGTACAACTTTAAATACTTTAAATACTTGAGTCACTTTAAATACTTAAGTCACTTAAATACTTTGGCCTTTCGAGCTTTACACCTTAGTTCTTATTAAACCCCCTTTCCAAGATATTTCCGAAGTCTGGGGGAAATGGTACGTTTTACAAGCCTGGTTTGAAGATCCCACTTCTCCCGTAGTTCCGGTTCAACCGGGAACCGGATTTCCTTCGCTTCACGGAAAGCAACCGGAATGCCGTCGCGGTAAAGGATACGGTTACCGAAGTAGCCGGTAACACGTTTACCCGGGGAAAGAACACCGGTAAGGTTAAGCGGATCTGCTGCGCTTATCGAGATTAAGGTTCCGGTTTTTTCGCTTTTTGTAATCTGTCGCAATTCCGTAATTGCCTCCGGAAGTGCAAATTGTTCTCCCCAAACCCCGTCGATGAAACGCCCTCCCCTTATCTGCCCTTGCAGCTCCAGCAGTCGAAGGACCCGGACAAGTTCCCGCCATGGCGGTGCAAGATCCTCTTTTTCAGCCAATTTCCTGAATAATATACCATACCTTCTCAAAAGCGTCCGGGCAATGGTTTCGGTTTCTATATTGGAATCATGCCGGACATCTTTTTCCGTTATGTTGGCAAGAAGAGACCATCGCCCGGCATAATTCATGGAGAAAAGTTCGGTATTACGCCTGCTGCCGGCTGTGGTTTTATATTTATCCGGAACCAGCAACGCCCGCAGCCCGGTGAAAGAGTCTGACGTCACAAGACCGGCGTTGATCAATTCGCCCAGCACATCTTCTGCCTGCGACTTAAAAAGCTGTGTTCTGTTTATGATATCGTCAAAGAACTGAGCACCCTGCGAACGTAAGACCTCAAACACTTTCAAGGCCTTCGGAGAAAGCATATCGGTTAAAGAATAGACAATCGCCGATTGCCTGATTTTCCAAATGTCGAGATGCTTCCGGTTTACAAAGGCGATCGGCGTGTTTTTAACAGGTGTCGGCATTTTCCGCTCTTTTTCAGCAGGAATGGCCGGCCGGAAACGACCCCAACTGATTTTCCCAGCCACACAAAGCATATCGAGCCACTGATAATCGTAATCAGCCACCCGGGCAGGAAGAATATCTCCTTCCCAAGCAGCAGCCGGCGCTTCAAAACCTTCCAGCTTCTGAAGAACATTCTCCAATGCGATCGCACCCTGTGCCAGGTTGCCCGGCACCGCCTGGTGCCATGTAAACAAAAAGCGCATATAATCAGCAGAAGAAACGGGCTGGATTTCGCTGCGCAATTTTTTGATGGTATAACGATGGATACGGGCAAGCAAGCGGCGTTCACACCATTCCGTCCCTTGCGTTCCGCTAAAATTTCCCCTGATCACAAATCCTTCGTTTTCCAGTCGGTAAAGCGCCTGGTTGACCGCTTCGGCTGGCAATTGCATCAGGCTGCTCAGGCTCTCCGCGGTTACAGGCCCGGTAATTTCCAGCCTTCCCCGGATTATTTCCGTCAGCGGATCCTTTTCCGGAGGAATATCTTCGAATAGTCTTTCGGGAACAGAAATCTCCGGCCAAATCCTTTTTCGCGGGTAAACTTTCACTACCAAAGGCAGGTTTTCAGCCGCTATCAATAGGGATTTTGAATCGTTCAGAACAAGCATTGTTGCGCGGTTTTCACTGACGAGTTCATTAAAAAAAGTCTTCCAGTTCATTCCATCAGCTTCTTTCTCAGCGAGAAAGCCCGAGAGCAGCAAGGCATCATGCATCTCGTCGGCATTTTCCGCCTTAGGCCAGGCTTCTTCTTTCACTGCTTCTATGGCTTGGGGATCCAGCTTACCGATATCGCCTGCTTCTGCCGGCGACAGCCAGCGCCTGTTCCTGATAGCCAGAGTGCGTCGTTCTTCTATTGGTGCGCCGTCAAGAAAAGCGTAAGGCCTGGCCGTGATTATCTCATGGGCAAGGGAAGAGGGTTCTTTCAGGTCACGCGCTACAAGCCTGATCTTTTTATTTTTAATCTTCTGAAGCAGGTTCTCCAATCCTTCAATATCCATGGCCTCGTACAGGCAATCATGGATCGTCTGGTTTACCAGCGGATGATCCGGTATTTCACGGTCGCCCGCAATATTTTCGAGACAGGCTAACTGGTCGGGAAATACCTGCGCTACCAGGTCTTCCGCCTGCATACGCTGGAGCTGGGCAGGGACTTTTTTGCCGGCGGTTCGCCTGGTTACTGCCAATGCACGTGAGGCATTCCATCGCCAGCGGATCCCGAATACGGGTGCATCAAGTATCGCCTGTATCAGTATATTCCTCACTGTTTCAGGTTTAAGGTAGTTGAATACTTCTTCCAGCGGGAAACTGTGAGTAGGACCCAGGGACAAAATAATGGCGTTATCGTTGGCAGCAGCCTGCAGTTCAAAGTTGAATTTCCGGCAAAATCGCTTCCGTAAAGCCAGTCCCCATGCTTTGTTCAGCCGGCTGCCGAAAGGAGAATGTACCACCAGGTGCATATCGCCGGCTTCATCAAAGAAACGTTCCATTACGATCTCTTCCTGCGTGGGCATGGCATTCAGTGCTGCCTTAGCGGCAGCAAGATAATCTGCGAGTTGTTCAGCTACTGCTGAAGACGTCCCTTTTTCGCGGACGATCCAGGCGATGGCCTCCTCTCTTTGTGGCCATGCCTTGCCTGCCAACTCTTCATTATAGCTGTTAGCTAAAGCTGCCGGGCTTCCCGTTTTTTCTGCAATCTCTTCACGAAGCTTCGAAACAGCCCGGGAAAGTTCTTTGGTTCTGCCCGGGGCTTCTCCAATCCAGAAAGGGATATTCGGTGGCTGACCTGCCGCATCTGCTACCCGTACTTTTCCGTTCTCGACCCTGATTATTTTCCATGAGTTGTTTCCCAATTGAAATATGTCACCGGGAATGCTTTCCATGGCAAAGTCCTCATTGACTGTACCCAGGAAGACATTCTCAGGCTCAAGCACAACATCAAATTCAAAATTATCCGGAATAGCTCCTCCTGAGATCGTGGCAGTCAGCCGTGCACCTTTACGCGCTCTGATCCTTTTGTTGACCCTGTCGTGATACAGGTAAGCACCTCTCCTGCCTTTTCGGCTGGTATAGCCTTCCGCCATCATGTTGATGACATCGTTAAACTCCTTCCGGGAGAGATTGCGGTAAGGATAAGCCCTGGTTACCAGTGAAAATAGTTCATCTTCGGTATATTCGCTGGCGGACGTTTCGGCTATAATTTGCTGCGCCAGTATATCCAGTGGTTTTTCCGGCATGATTATCCGGTCAAGTTCGCCCCGGTGGATAGCCTCGAGGATAGCCACGCAATCCACCAGTTCATCAAGCGTGAGCGGGAAAAGAATACCTTTTGGGGTTTTGGTAACACTGTGTCCTGATCGGCCTACCCGTTGAAGGAAGGTTGATATGGAATGTGGTGCACCGATCTGGCACACCAGGTCGATGGAGCCCACATCGATGCCCAGTTCCATGGAGGCCGTGGCAACAAGGGCTTTCAGCGAACCTACCTTGAGCTTATTCTCGGCATCGAGCCGCCGTTCTTTCGACATACTTCCATGATGAGCCAAAACCCTGCCTTCCAGCCTTTCATTCAGATTGTGAGACAAACGTTCGGCCAGACGTCGCGTATTGACAAAGATGAGGGTGGTTTGATGCGACGCGATCAGCCCGATCAGTATGCCGTAAATTTCTTCCCAGACTTCATTGGCCATGACGGCAGTGAGTGGTGAACGGGGAACTTCAATAGATAAATTAAGTTTCCGGGAGTGGCCGACATCAACGATCCGGCAATTGACCTTTTTACCGTGTGCTGACCCGACAAGGAAACGGCCAACTTCTTCCACCGGTTTTTGAGTAGCGGAAAGCCCGATGCGTTGCATTGACTTTGTTGTAAGGGCTTCCAGCCGTTCCATGCTCAGCGCTAAATGAGAACCCCGTTTATCACCCACAACGGCATGAATCTCGTCGATGATCAGCGTGTGAACATTACTTAACATTGTGCGTCCGTTGACACTGGTGAGCAGGAGATAAAGCGATTCCGGAGTGGTTACGAGGATGTGTGGCGGATGCTTGATCATGCCTGCCCGTTCTGCCGGTGTGGTATCGCCGGTCCTCACCATAATCTTAATGTCTGCAGAAGGCAAATTTTCTTCCTCAAGTTCCTGTTTGATTCCTTTCAGCGGTAGCTGCAGGTTGCGTTCTATATCGTTGCTGAGGGCTTTCAAAGGCGATACGTATACAACCTGAGTGACCGGTTCAAGTTTTCCGGACATGTACTGCCGGACCAAATCGTCAATGGCTGAAAGGAAGGCGGCCAGCGTTTTTCCGGAACCAGTAGGAGCTACGATCAACGTGTGGTCTCCTGATTTAATGGATTCCCATGCCTGAACCTGCACATCAGTCGGGGTTCGAAAACTTTTTTCAAACCATCTGGCTACGGCGGTATGAAAGAGGGCTAATGACATGGAGCTGATTTACAAATAAACGAGCCCTATTCAAAGGGAAACGAATATTATTAAGACATAATATCATGTAACATATACTTCTTTCATTAGGTTCATTTTGCAATGAGAAACTTGCTTTGTCTTAATACCGGAGCTTTCTCCTTGGTGCCTTAGTGGTTAAAATGTTGAACCCGTAATGCCCCAATTAATAACTTTCTAAAACTTTTACTACTTTTATACGACCAAGAACATTGCGGGGGATTGAACCCTTTCAATATTCGCAGGTTTATTTGGTATTCTCAGACCCCAACAGGAAGAACTTAAATACTTAAAATAATAACCACTATGAAAAACAAATCATCCAGAAGAGATTTTCTGAGAATATCAGCAACCGGTGCCCTCGGAGCATTTTTCCTTGCCCAGTATGCGTGTAAGAATACCGGTAGTCCGGCTCCGGCTACAGAAAACAAGCCAGTCGATCCTAAAAGCTTCGGACTTGCATTACAGTTGTATACTATCCGTGACGCAATGCAAACCGACGTTCCCGGTTCTCTGAAACAGGTTTCTGATATAGGATTTAAGTATCTGGAATTGGCCGGCTACGGCGACCGCAAATTTTATGGGATGGAACCAGCCGATTTCAAAAAACTGGTTAACGATCTTGGAATGGAAATCCTCAGCAGCCACACTAATGTAGAAGCCGAAGGAATCACCCTCGATAATGCAAAGATCATGGCCGAAGATCATGCCAAACTGGGTGTTAAATACTGCATTCAGCCCTGGGTAGTTCCGGAAGCCCGTACTGTTAACAGTTATAAGAAAATGGTGCAGGATTGGAATACCGTTGGTAAAATCATGAAAGATAACGGAATCCAATTCGGATACCATAACCACAACTTCGAATTTGCCAACCTGAACGGCACTGTTCCATTCTTTGATATCATAATGGCAGACCTCGACAAGGATATCATAATTGAACTTGACCTGTTCTGGACCAACAAGGCCGGTCACAATCCGATAGATCTGTTTAACAGATATCCGGGCCGTTTCCACCTGTGGCACATGAAGGAT
>DATAEX010000026.1:0-2314 GCA_036257765.1 Bacteroidales bacterium | reverse complement strand
AGTTCATATAAAAAAGCAAACCGATCGAGGCATGATTCTTTCACAGGGATTGGTGACAAGGCTGGTCTGGAAGTTTTGCGTGATTTAAGGAAAGAATTCTCCGTACCTGTTCTTACCGATATACATTCACCTGAGGAAGCCTATTTTGCGTCTCAGTATGTGGATGTCCTGCAAATTCCCGCTTTTTTATGCAGACAAACCGATCTGCTTGAAGCCGCCGCCAAAACAGGTAAGACAGTAAATATAAAAAAAGGACAGTTTCTGGCCCCTGAATCAATGAAGTTTGCTGCTGATAAAGTTGTTCAATCGGGAAACAATCACGTAATATTAACCGACAGGGGAACCATGTTTGGTTACTATGATCTGATTGTCGATTTCAGGGGAATTTCTGAAATGAAACGGTTTGGATATCCTGTAGTGCTCGACGTTACTCATTCACTTCAGCAACCCAATCAGCATACGGGAGTAAGCGGAGGCCGTCCGGAAATGATTGAAACACTTGCCCGCGCTGCGGTGGCTATTGGTATTGACGGTATTTTTATAGAATCTCATCCCGAGCCTATGCTGGCCAAATCCGACGGTGCTAATATGCTTCGGCTTGACCTGCTGGAAAGTCTGCTTTCCGTTCTGGTGAATATAAGAACTTCAATAAAAGAGTTGAACAGGAATTAAAATATTCTTAAAAGGTGATGGTAATGTGAACATTTTTATTACTTTTACTTTACATTAACCCTAACGAATACCCATATTCACCGGAAGCCTTTACCAAGTAAAGGCTTTCTTTATTTCCGGTAACGAATGAATCAATTGGTGTTAAATTTTTTCAGCCGGTTGGGCTTTTTGAGGAACCGAGAAGAAAAATACAGAGCCACCTTCATGTTTTGATTCGAACCAGAGGCTTCCGCCCATCATTTCCGCTATTTTCCGGGCATAATATAATCCAAGGCCGGTTCCGCCGTACTTCCTTTTTGCAGATTCATCAAGCTGACGGAATTTCTCGAAAATAACTTCCTTTTGATCGTCCGGTATACCAATACCGGAATCGTCAACATAAAAAATCATTTTTTCGTGGTTTTCCCGGCAGCCATAATGGATGGAACCCTCCCGGGTAAATTTCACTGCATTGTCAAGGATATGCCATAATACCTGCTGAAGCCTCACAGGATCTGCAATAATTGTATCAACACCAGGTTCGGGGCTATCCATGAATACTTCTACGCGGTGTTTGTTCTTTCTTGCAAGATTATCCAAAATTGGTTCATTAAGCCTGTACAGGAACTGCCGGATATTTATTATTGAGGGATGGAGTTGGAGGTTTCCCGATTCTATCTTTGATGTATCGATTAGATCTTCTATCATGTTAACAAGGATCTTATTATTCTTAATAACATGATCATTGTACTCCTTTCTCTTTTCAGGCGGAATATCATTTCTCAGAAGCAATCCGGAGAATCCGGTAATGGCATTCAGCGGTGTCCGGATTTCATGACTCATATTTGCAATAAATGCCGATTTTAAACGGTCGGATTCCTCTGCTCTTATTTTTGCCTTTTCCAGTTCTTTTGTGCGCTGAGTTACCCTGTCCTCAAGGTTTTGTTGTATGTTTATCAATTCTTTCTCTGCTTTGGTGCGTTCTTCCACCTCTCCTTTGAGCATTATATTTGCTTTTTTGAGAGTTCTGCTGTAATACATGGAAATCGCAATAACGATGATTGTGAGTGTGACAATTGAAATTAACCCGATTGTCCTTCTTATCATATCTCTTATTGCTTTTTGCCTTGCATTTTTAAGATCTTCAATTTCACGATCCTTCATTTCAGTTTTTAATAGCATTTCCACTTCAGCCAAATTCTGTTGTACTTTCTCACTGTAAAGTGAATCGTGTAAAGTATTATATTCCTTAAGCTCTTCATATGCAGTCCTGTAATCTCCCAGGGCAAAAAAAACGTTGGACAGCTCTTTATGACAGTCGATCTCATTTTCAACAAGAGCGATCATCTTCGAAAATTGAAGGCTTTTCTGAAGATTTTCCAATGCCAGTTCATAGTTCTTTGTTTTCCGATAAACGGAACCAAGACTGTAATAACTATAGGCTAAGCTATACTTGTGATTCTCCTTTAATGAAATAGCTATCGCTTTATTGTAATAAAATAAACTCTTATCGTAATCTTCCTGCTCTTCATAGGAACTGCCAAGATTAAGATACATCCTCCCCATAGATACACTATCATTTAGTTCTTCATAGACTTTTAAGGCAGAAAGATAATAACCTAGTGCTTCGCGATATTTTTTATCCTCACTGTAAATGATTCCG
>DATAEX010000004.1:0-3207 GCA_036257765.1 Bacteroidales bacterium | reverse complement strand
TTGGCTAATAGCTTCATATGCTTCGCACGTTTCAAATGTATTTGGAACAGAAATTCAACTACCCCAGCGGGGCCAAATCTTTGTGGTAAGATAATTTATTTCATATTCAGCAGCGTAGCTGCGAAATTAGGGTATACCCCGGTTTTCTATCTTGTAAAACCGGGGTATTATTTTATTTTTGTATTCCAAATTAAATTAAGCTAGTTTAAAATGAGCAGACCATTAATCGTCCCTCCCCGCTACAAGAGTTTTCTTGACCTCAACCAGACCGAAAAAGCAATCAAACTTGTAAAAGATACTTTTCAGCAACAACTCTCAGCAGAACTTAACTTAAGACGTGTAACAGCGCCGTTATTTGTTCTCAAAGGCACTGGTATTAATGACGATCTGAACGGAACCGAACGAAAGGTAGGCTTCCCCGTCAGGGATATGAATGATGCCTATGCCGAAGTTGTTAATTCTCTGGCTAAATGGAAACGTATGGCCCTGGCTGATTACTGCATTCCTCACGGTAACGGCATTTATACAGACATGAATGCCATAAGGCCCGATGAAGAATTCAGCAATATTCATTCGCTGTACGTTGACCAATGGGATTGGGAAAGAGTGATTGCAGAAAAGGAAAGGAACCTTGATTTTCTGAAATATATCGTTAAAAAGATATATGAAGTGGTCAAACGTACCGAATATGTTGTTTTTGAACACTTTAATTCTCTGAAGCCATTTCTTCCAAATGACATTAAATTTATCCATACGGAAGAGTTATTGGCAGAGTATCCCGATATATCCCCGCGTGAAAGGGAATACCAGGCTGCTAAAAAATACGGAGCCATATTTGTGATTGGTATCGGAGGAATGCTTCCCAATGGTGAAAAACATGATGGAAGGGCACCCGACTATGATGATTGGACTACACCTACAATTAATACTTATAAAGGTCTCAACGGCGATATAATATTGTGGAATCCTGTGCTGGAAATTGCTTTTGAAATTTCATCCATGGGTATAAGAGTTGATAAAGATTCTCTTTTGAAACAACTTGAAATCTGTGGAGTTCCTGAAAGAGCTGAAATGTTGTTTCACCGAAGGCTTTTAAAAAATGAACTTCCATTGTCCATTGGTGGCGGCATAGGACAATCGCGGACTTGCATGTTTTATTTGCGCAAAGCTCACATCGGAGAAGTTCAGGCAAGTCTATGGCCTTCTGAACTCCTTGAGCAATGCCGGAAAAACAACATATTCCTGTTATAATTGTTAACATTAATTTAAATAAATTCTCATGTCAACTACCGAAACCCTTTTCTCTAAATTAAATGCAGGAGCTGCTGCACTTAAATCCCTATATGGAAATGATCCTGTCGAACTGCAGAAACAATCAATCCGGTATTCAAATATCTTAAGAAGGTACTTATCGGAATTCGGAGAAGCTCCTGTTGAATTTTTCTCTTCACCAGGCAGGACTGAAATTGGTGGTAATCATACTGATCATAATTATGGCAGGGTACTTGCCGGGGCCGTCAATCTCGACAATGCAGCAGTTGCAGCAGTTAATGGGAGCAATACGATACACATTATTTCAGAAGGGTATCCAAAATTTGAAGTAAATCTTTCATCGCTTAATCCTGATAAAAAGGAACAATTTACTTCAGCAGCTCTTGTCAGAGGCATTTGTTCCAGGCTAAAAGAGCAGGGTTATAAAATAGGCGGATTTAATGCAGTGATTGATGGTGGCGTTCCCAAGGGATCGGGACTCAGCTCTTCAGCATCGTTTGAAGTTCTCATTGGCGAAATGGTAAATCAGCTTTTTAATAACGGACGGCTTGATCCGATCCAAAACGCGATCATCGGACAGTATTCTGAAAACAATTATTTCGGTAAGCCTTGCGGTCTGATGGATCAAACCGCATGTGCCATGGGAGGTTTAATTACAATTGACTTTAAAGATCCTTCAAAACCGGTTGTCAGAAAGGTGAATTTCGATTTCGTTGCTACGGGATTTGCGCTGGTTATTACTGATACCGGTGGTAATCATGCTGATCTGAACGATGAGTATGCTTCGCTCCCCATAGATATGAAAGCTGTAGCAGCTCAGTTAGGCGCTAAAGTACTTCGTGAAGTAACAATTGAACAGGTAATTGATATTGCTCCTAAAATCAGGGAGAAGGTCGGCGACAGAGCAATTCTGAGGGCAATACATTTTCAGTCAGATAACCAGAGAGTAGTGGATCAGGTTGCCGCATTGGAAAAAAATGATTTCAGAGCTTTTCTCAATATGGTGGTTGAATCGGGTTATAGCTCATACATGTATAATCAGAATATTTATCCGGTTAATAATGTCCGTGAGCAGGGAGTTTCTCTCGCGTTGGCACTGAGTGATCTGGTGCTTAAAGGACAGGGGGCATGGCGTGTTCACGGAGGAGGATTCGCCGGAACCATACAGGCATTTGTTCCAAACAACCTGCTCGACAAGTACATCGGCACTCTTGAACATATATACGGAAAGGGGTCATGTCATAAGCTTTTTATAAGGCCACAGGGAACCATCAAGGTTACATTTTAGTGTTTCAGATTGTTTCAGGTTGTTTCAGGTTGTTTCAGATAGTTTCAGATTTCCTACAAACAACTTCATACCTTATCAAACAAATATTTTATGATCAACGAAGCTAATTTCAAAAAGATCCACAACGGCAAACAAACCGGCCTTTACACTCTAAAAAACAAAAATGGCCTTATAGCCCAAATCACCAACTACGGCGCAATTATAGTCAGCATAATCGTCCCTGACAGGAACGGGAAGATGGCTGATATTGTGCAAGGCTACGATACAATTGATGAATATATTAATGGCAATGGACCTTACCAGGGGGCTGTTGTTGGAAGAGTGGCCAACCGGATAGGTAAAGGCAGATTTGCCCTCTGTAATGAAGAATACAAACTTGCCATCAACAATGGGCCCAACCATCTGCACGGTGGTATTACCGGATTCAGTAAAGTGGTTTGGGAAGTGATCAAAACCACTGCATCATCGGTTGAACTGCATTATACTTCAGTGAACGGAGAAGAAGGTTATCCCGGAACACTGAATGTATGGATAATATACAAACTTACGGATGAAAATGAACTTAGGCTCGATTATAAGGCTATGACGGATGAAACCACTATTGTTAACCTGGCAAGCCACTCCTACTTCAATCTTGGGGGTGAGGG
>DATAEX010000550.1:0-1884 GCA_036257765.1 Bacteroidales bacterium | reverse complement strand
GGTGAAAGAACTGCCATAAACGGCAAATGGACTAAAGGCCCAGGTATAGATTTTTTTAATACACTTAAGCACGATCTGCCTGATTTGCCTTTTATTGCTGAAGATCTTGGCGAAATCGATCAGGATGTTCTGAATTTGCGGGATTCTTTCAAATTACCCGGAATGAAAGTGCTTATGTTTGCTTTTGGTGCAGAAATGCCCGATTCAATTCATCTTCCTCATAATTACCCCAGTAATAGTATTGTTTATACAGGTACACACGACAATAATACAGCCAGAGGGTGGTATAATCAGTCAGGTTCCAGTTTAAGAGCCCGATTGACTTCGTATCTGGGTAAACATCCGACTTCCTCCTCTGTTTCATGGGATATGATTCGTCTGGCTCAGACATCCGTTTCTAAAACCGCAATAATCCCTGTTCAGGATATATTAGGACTTGATGAATCAGCCCGTTTGAATACTCCCGCCAGATCAAAAGGAAACTGGAAATGGAAGTTGGCGGATTTCAATGATCTGGCCAAAGCTACGGAGCGATTAAACAAATTATGTTATTATTCCGGAAGAATTTAGGTTATGCACATGAATCTTAATACTGCCTCAGAAGCTCAATCCTTTTTTCAATAGGCGGATGGGTGGAAAACAATAACGCAATCGATGAAAACATTTTCCTTTTTTCGCGGGGATTGTCGATGAAAAGCTGAGCCACATCGCGTTGCTCAACGGCTTCAATCCTTGAATCGGTCGATATTTTTTCGAGAGCAGATGCCAGCGCGAGTGGTTTTTTAGTCATTTCCGCTGAACCGGAGTCTGCCAAATACTCCCTCTTTTTAGAGAGGGCAAATCGGAACAGTGTTGACAGCAGATATCCGATTGCTGCCAGGGCGAGTGCCACCAATACAATGTATCCGCCATCTTTTTTACCTTTTCCACTGCCCCGGGCACCGCTGAAACGGATCATTCTGAATAATGCTTCGGTAAGAAAAGCAAAAATCCCGACGAAAACTATCGAAATAATAAGCAGCCTGACATCGCGGTTCCTTATATGAGTCATTTCATGTGCAATTACCGCTTCGAGTTCCTCGTCATTGAGTTTGTTAATAATTCCCCGTGACAATGAAATTGTATATGTTGATTTATTAATTCCGCTTGCAAAAGCATTCAACGAATCATCCTCAATCAAATTTATGGATGGCATTGGCATTCCGTTGGCTATGGACAGGTTTTCGACCATATTATATATCCTTTTATTTTCCTTTCTTTCGAGTGAAACTGAGCCTGTTGCCTTTTTAATGATTGCGGTATGAGAAAAATAGGCAATTAAAAACCATAGAAAAATTAAAAGAGATATCCAGGGTATATACTTCAAAAAATTATCGGTTGTGGCAACAAATTGCCGTCCCGTATTTTGGTCGGTAACGAAAAAAAAGAATAACCAGACAAGTATTATAATTACTACCGGAAATAAAATCAGAAGCAATACCGATTTGATATTATTTTTCCAGATCTGTCCCTGAAGCCCGACATATTTCATATACGCATCAGAAATTTAATTTGGGGGTTTCTTCAGACTTCTCACGCGATGTGCCAAGGTCGAACATAGGTTCACGCTGAAATGCGAACATTCCGGCAATCAGGTTTGAAGGGAAAGTCTGAACAGCATTGTTCAATTCCTTTGTAGCAGAATTAAAGAACCTTCGGGCAGCAGCAAGCTTATTTTCAATATCGGAGATTTCTTCCTGCAATTGCATGAAATTCTGATTAGCTTTTAGATCGGGATACGCTTCTACTGCAATATTAAGTCCTTGTAAGGCAGATGATACCTGATTTTCGGCTGCAATTTTCTCATTTATTGTTTTTGCCTGTAATGCCTGAGTTCTTGCTTTG